>CAZBNU010000022.1:0-11998 GCA_964493075.1 uncultured Nitrospirales bacterium
GGCTGAATATCTCGCCTCACATCACGACTTTCAGAGAAAGGATCCAGGTCGACGGGCATCGGCGAACTTGATCATGCAGACCGCGAAGTACGCGCCCAGGTGAAAAAGGCGCTGGATGCGGGCGTCGAAATCACCCACATTGATTCGCACATGGGCGCCATGCAGTATTCGCCGGAATACTTCGAGCGGTTCATTCGCATCGCTGCCGATCTCAACCTGCCCTGCCGTCTTGCAGGCCGTGATATGCTGGAACCCCTTGGCTTCGGCAATCTGCTCGACCTTGCCGCAGAACTGAACGTGCTGGGACCGGAAGTGCTGTATATGGGCGACCCGCCCAGCCTGGAAGAGACGGAAGCCTGGTTCAAAGATCGCATGAAGAACATCCCCAAAGGCAAAGTCAGTGAGATGTACATTCATTGTGCTGTTGACGAGCCAGAGATATTCGCCACCACCGGTTCAGCCCGTCGCCGCATTGCGGACACCGACTTCTTTAGCGATCCCGAAACGCTGAAGTGGATTCACGAACAAGGCATCGAACTCATTAGCTACCGTGAACTGAAGCACCTCCAGCAGACGGGCAAGCCCATGCCGCGTGTGGAGAAATATGGTTGGGAGTAAGGGGTTGGGTTCGGTTGATTGGACGGATTTGACGGATCAAAAGAAAAACGAGGAATATTTTAACCAGACGGTTCTTCATGCCCGCAGAGATTGCACCGCTCCACCTGCTTGCTTTTCAAAGGCAGCACAGGGATAAAATACAGGGTGAGCCGTGTCGTCCGTTCTTCGCGGGTATGCTGTGTTTCCCGTCCACAAACAGAACAGTAGCGGCGCACTTCGCCCTGGTTGTTCTTTTTTTCGTTGGAACCAAAGATAATAAACATGGCCGCAAGCATAGCGCATGGCGAAGTCTCAGGACAACCCAGCCATATACGCTTACACCGCACAGGTATCGCAATAGGTTGGCTTTTTCTTCCCGATCGGGCAATGACATTGACAAAATGTTTCCCAGGAAAATGAAAGGTATCGGAACCATGTATTTCGGAATTGTGGATATTTGGGTTTTTATCGGGTACGCCTTTTGCCTGTTTTCGGCGCTGCTTTGTGTTGTCTATGGCCTGATAAACTGGAACAAGAACGGGGTAGACATAACACCGGAAGACGTTGCCTGGGCTGAAGAAGAAGATGCCATTACAAAAGAACTCTGATTCCGTTTACAGTTAACAAAACTTCAGGCTGCACGTGCCACAGCCGATAATGGAATGTAGTCATTATGGAAAATATGTTGTTTCTGTCTTGTCTCGTCACTATCTACCTGTTCCTTATTGCGTATCTGGGGTATCGTGGGTATCACGGCACCAAAAATGCAACCGACTATCTCATTGCCGGACGTAAGGCACATCCCTTCGTTATGGCCATGTCTTATGGCGCAGCCTTCATTAGTACCTCGGCAATTGTCGGGTTTGGTGGTGCAGCCTCGGTGCATGGCATGGGAATTCTCTGGCTTCCGGCGCTGAATGTACTGATTGGCGTCTTCATTGCGTTTGTGTTCATCGGGGCACGCACTCGTGCTATGGGCCACCGGCTGAACGCCCACACCTTTCCCGAATTGTTGGGGCGTCGCTATAATTCTGGATTTCTCGCCCTCTTTACTGCTCTTATTATTATTGTGTTTATGCCACTGTATGCGGGTGTTGTGCTTATAGGAGCCGCAAAATTCATTGAAGTACGTACAGGCGTCAATTATGAAACGGCGCTTTTTTTCTTTTCCGGACTGGTGGCGGTTTATGTGATCATGGGGGGATTGAAAGGCGTGATGCTTGCGGACGCAGCACAGGGCACCATCATGCTTGCTGGCATCCTGCTGGTGATTTTCTTTACCTATTACAACCTGGGCGGTGTCACTGCCGCCCACCAGCAATTGAGTGATATGGCGCCGTTGGTTCCTGATAATTTAGTGGCTGCAGGTCATCGGGGGTGGACCAGTATGCCTGAGTTCGGCAGCGCTAACTGGTGGACCCTTGTGTCCACCATTGTTTTGGGTGTGGGTGTGGGTGTCCTGGCGCAACCGCAGCTTGCGGTACGCTATATGACAGTGAAAGGCACCATGGAATTGAACCGCGCTGTGATGATTGGCGGCATCTTCATCACGCTTATGACCGGTGGAGCGTATGTCACTGGGGCACTTTCAAATGTATTCTTCTTTAATGATCCCGAAATAGGCGCCGTGTCCATCGTTGCCTCGCAGGGCGATGTGGAACAGATCATCCCCATGTTTATCAAACGCTATATGCCTTTCTGGCTAGGGGATGTCTTTTTTGTGACCCTCATGGCGGCTGCCATGTCAACTTCAAGCGGTTTGTTTCACGCTATGGGCACCGCGGCAGGACGTGATTTGCTTAATTTCTTCTCGAAAAAAGAAGACAGTGAGGTGGGTATTCTTGCTGCGCGCATCGGCATTCTCGTCACCTTCCTGTTCAGTGTGTTGTTGGCATACGTGCTGCCGGCATATTTTGAATCCGGATTGGCTATTGTCGCACGGGGCACCGCTGTGTTCTTCGGGCTGTGCGCCGCTTCATTCCTGCCGATGTATGTGGGCGGTCTTTACGCGAAGCGTATAACAAAAACGGCAGCCATTGCAGGAGCCTTGACCGGCTTTTTCGCCAGTTTGTTCTGGCTGGTGTTTGTCAGCAAGAGCACCGCAAAGTCGTTGTTGCTGTGCAATGCGCTGCTGGGCAGAGAATCCCTTTTTGGAGACACCAGAACAGGTTTTATCCTCTGGTCGCATGTGGACACCATACTTATCGCGCTACCGCTGTCGCTCCTTGTGACGATTGCCGTTTCTCTTATTACCAAGCCCTTCGCCAAGGAGCATATTGATGCGTGCTTTCACCGTTAGGGTTGCCAACCGGTGCATGGGGAAATATCTCAGAACAATCGGTCTGAACCGCGGCGAAGCAGCAGGTAGAGGAAGAAGGGGCCGCCGATAAGCGCGGTGATAACGCCTACGGGGATTTCGGCTGGCGCGAAGGCCGTGCGCGAGATGACATCGCAGAGCGTGAGGAACGCGCCGCCGAAGAGCAGGGTGGCGGGGTAAAGGTGACGATGGTCAGCGCCGACCAGCAGACGGCAGATATGGGGCGCCATCATGCCCACAAATCCGATGGGACCGCATATGGCCACAATCCCCCCCACCATAAGGGATACAGCAAAGAAAATGAGTTGTTTCACACGGGACACGTCCAGTCCCCGGCTCATGGCAATGTCTTCGCCGAGGGTGAGCAGATTCAGTTCGTTGCGCAACATGAACAGAATGACTGCACCTGCCACAACCACGGGGAACAGGTTCAGGGGAGCGTCATAGCCGACCATGCCCAGGCCGCCCATGAGCCAGCGCACCAGCCGGAACGAATCGTGCAGGCTGGCGCTGTATTGCAGCGCGAGGATCATGCTGGACAGGAAGAAACTGAGCGCTACGCCTGCCAGCAGCAGCGTGGGTGTTGCGAATCCGCCCCGCGCACGGGTGAGGGCATAGACCAGCAGGATGACGCAGAACGCGCCGACAAAGGCGCTCAGCGCACTGCCGGATACGCCCAGCAGCGCAAAGGAGAGTCCCAGCCGCATGTACAACGCTGCGCCAAAAGCAGCGCCGCCGGATACGCCCAACGTGAAAGGCGTGGCGAGGGGATTGCGGAAGAGCGCCTGGAACGCCATGCCGCTGATGGCGAGACCGCTGCCCGCCAGGAACGCCGCAAGCACGCGGGGAACACGGATGCGCCAGAACACCACGGCTTCGGCATTGTCCGAGGCCGGCTGTAAAATGTCCGCCGGGGAAATGGCGGTCATGCCCACGAAGGGTGCGCCCAGCACCACGACTGCCGCAAAAACAGCAAGCACGAGTATGACGCGGCGCGTGTTCATGGGCGCGCCCTTTCGGGAAACACGTACACCGCATCAGATTCATTGTCGCGTAGGAACCGGAACGGGGTCTCGTAGATGGTTTCCAGGCGGTTGTCGCACAAGAGTTCATCGGGCTTTCCGAGGAACGCGACTTCGCCGTCTTTCATGGCCATGACTGTGTCAAAGCCCATGACACCCTGGTTGAGATCATGGGTGACAGCGATGACGGTGACGCCGGTGTCGCGCCGCAGTTTTTCAATCAGCGTCAGCACTTCGACCTGGTGCCTGTAGTCAAGAAAAGTGGTAGGCTCATCCAGCAGCATGACACGAGGTTGCTGCGTGAGCGCGGCGGCAATAAATACCTTCTGCCGTTCACCGCCGCTCAGGGTGTGCATTCGCCGTTGTGCAAAGGAAACAACTTCCGTTTGTTCCATCGCCTTTCTGGCAATATCACGGTCGGTATCGGTGAAATGGGAAAAGGGATTCAGGTAGGCGTATCGCGCCATGAGCACGAACTCTTCCACCGTGTACGGCACATGCTCGGTGCTGGTCTGAGGCACATAGCCTAAAAGTTTTGCCAGTTCCCGTCGTGTGGGTGTTTCCAGAGGCGTGCCGAAAAGGGCGATGCTGCCCCGGTCTTTGGGCAATAGTCGCAGCAGACATTTCAGCAGGGTTGATTTTCCTGCACCGTTCGGACCGATAACCGCCAACGAAGCACCTTCTGCCAGGGAAAATGACACGTCCCGCAGTATCGGCTTGCCGTCCAGGGCAACCGACAGATTTTCTACGGTATAAGCGGGAACAGTCATTGCGGGGTTTCATCCATGTGGGAGTCTATGCAGCGGGCAAGCGCTTCCAGCGTCAGCACAACACGCGGCCCCGGTATGGTGAGGTAATTTCCAAACAAAACATGAATCCTGTTTTCCTGTGCCGCCCGAAAATTCGGCAATGTATGCCAGGCGGCCAATGCTGTCGCTTCGAGTTCCTTGTTATATTCCTGATCAGCAACCAGTTCGATGAGTATATCAGGGTCAAGGCGCAGGATGCCTTCCGGCGACAGGGAGGGATATTCGAGCAGGTTGCCCGGCGCGATGTTTTCGCCGCCCAGCAAGGTGATTATTTCATCCAGAAAGGTGCCCCGCCCCACGGCGTATACTTCGTTCAATGTGCCGGAACGCACATCCCGTCCTGTGGTCATCAGAACACGTGGGCGTTTTTTATCTGTAGTATTTTCCGCCACACGGGCGAGACAGGATTTCAGCGTATCGGCGAGGGCAGTCGCCTCTTCCTGACAATCGCATAGTGCGCCGATTTGCGCGTAACTTTCGAGAATATCTTCCAGTGAGTCCTGGGTGACCGTGCAAATCGTAACGCCAAGTCGCTGCAAGTCCTGGGCGAGTTCTTCTTGATAGGGCGTGACCAGTACCACGTCCGGACGCAACGCGACAATTGCCTCGTAGTTCGGGTCCAGGAATCCGCCGATGTTGGGACGTTCCTGTGCTTCCGGGGGATAGAGGCAGTAGCGGGTAACACCGACAACGCGGTCGCCAAGTCCAAGCGCGAATGCCGTTTCCGTGAGTCCCGGCGACAGGCAGATGATGCGGTCACAACGTGTCTCTGTATTGGTGGGGGCAGTCGCTTCTGAAGGCATATCCAGCCAATGCCGGACTGCAAAGGAACCGGCAAACGCGACGATCACAATGCTGATGGCGATGAGTTTGCGCATGTTCCCGGTTTCTTTCCTGTGTGTAGGGCAGTTACTCCATTGTCCTACTTATCCTACCCGTCCTACACATCCTACTATTTTCCTACACCCGCACATCCGAAGTCGCACCCAGGCGATGGGCGTGTCGTTTCAGGAAGGGATTCACTTCCTCCGCAACAAATTCCTCCACCTGTTGCGGGGCGCGTCCCACGAACTGACGCACATCAAGCAGGACTTCCATTTCTTCACGCGACATGCCAATGAGCGGTTCAGCGGCAAGCCGTTCGAGCAGGTCGTTGTCCGCCCCTTCTTCTTTTACGCGCATACCGGCTGCCTGGGCATGGCTACGAATAATTTCATGCAGTTCCTGCCGGTCGCCGCCCTTTTGCACACATGCCATCATGATATTTTCCGACGCCATGAAGGGCAATTCTTCCCACAAGTGCTTTTCAATGACCTTTGGGTATACCTTGGGATTTTCCATGACATTCAGGTACAGGTTCAGGATGCCGTCCGCAGCCAGGAACGCCTCGGGCACGCTCAAGCGGCGGATCGCGGAGTCGTCCAGGGTGCGTTCAAACCATTGCGTCGCTGTAGTGAAAGAACCATGCAGTGGCGCGACCATGAGAAAACGGCTCAGCGCACAGATGCGTTCGCACCGCATGGGATTGCGTTTGTAAGGCATGGCGGAACTGCCCACCTGCGATTTCTCGAACGGCTCTTCCACTTCCTTGCGGTTTTGCAGCAGGCGCATGTCGGAACCGAACTTGTGCGCCGACTCGCCAATGCCCGCCAATGCGTTCAGTATCTGCGTGTCAATCTTACGGGTATAGGTCTGACCCGTGATGATGAATGAAGAATCAAATCCAAGTTTTGTCGCCACCAACCGGTCGAGTTGCTGCACTTTGGATTCGTCGCCGTCAAACAGCGCCAAAAAGGAAGCCTGTGTTCCGGTGGTGCCTTTCACACCGCGACAGCGCAACGCTTTTAACTGCTGCTCGATTTGTATGCCGTCCAGCAACAGGTCCTGCGCCCAGAGACAGGCCCGTTTCCCAACCGTTACCAGTTGCGCCGGTTGATAATGGGTGAAGCCCAGCGTGGCCAGTTCTTTATATTCCTGCGCGAAGGCTTTCAAACGCTCCAGCGTTGCCACCACTTTGTCCAGAACCAGTTCCAGCCCTTCACGCATGAGAATCAGGTCGGTGTTGTCGCCCACATAACAACTGGTCGCACCCAGATGAATAATGCCCCGCGCCTCAGGAGCTACATCGCCATAGGTGTGGATGTGCGCCATCACATCGTGGCGTGTCTCTTTTTCATAGGCGGTGGCTTTTTCAAAATCAATATCTTCGATGTGATTGCGCAGCGCGGTAAGTTGTGCATCGGAAATGTCCAGGCCAAGTTCCTGTTCCGCTTCGGCCAGCGCCACCCAGCATCTGCGCCAGGTTGAAAACTTCTTCTGGGCGCTCCACAAGTTTTTCATGGTAGTGGTAGCAAACCGCTCCACCAAAGGCGATACATACACATCGGTCATAATGCAGATTTTCCTGATTCCTGAATTGCATTGTAGGGAGGGTGAAGAACAGCGAAACCCACCACGGCAATATCTCGTATCATAAATGGTGGGTTTCGCTGCTCTTCACCCACCCTACAGCTACATTATCAATTATCAATTATCAATTATCCATTGATAACCGCGTCTTTCGCCATAAGATCAAAACTATAGTCCGTAGCAATTGCAGCCACAGCAGTCACGGGGTTCTCCCGTTCCGCAAACACGCTTTCGCCCAGAATAAAATCACAGGCTGCTTCTGCAGATTGCGCAGGAAACTCAACGCAACGGGCGCCGCACACGGTATTTTCCTCGTAGGTTGCAACGTAATAAATGCGTCCAAATTCAAGGGGGATGCGTTCTACCTGCAACCCGTCATGACGCACTACGCCGAGCCATCCTGCGCCTACATCCTTGTCCACTACAGCGCTGATGCGGGGCGTGTTGTAAGTGTCCTTTTCGTAATCCAGCATGAGGGACGAAAGCACCACCGCATCCCGAATCGGCATGCCGTTTTCAATCTTCTCGGCGATGACATCGGTCTGACTGCCATTGGTGACCACGGCCACATCGCCATTGCGTACAATCCGGACGCAGTTGTAGGCAATGTAGGGGTTCTTCAGTACATCCCCCTCGTGACCGGGTTTTGGAACGATGCTTACTTTATCCTCGCCCAATACTGCGGAACGGTTCGGAAAAGACCTGCTTGAAACCCGGTACGCCGCGCACAAGCGTCCGTCAACAGTACGTGCCACACTGACGATTCTTCCTACATACATTGTGCTACCCTTTTTGGCTCTGTTTTTTGCTGTACTAAATCGAATCAACCCTGGCACGTATGCGCGCCCAGCCGTCTGCACTAGGCGATGCACCCAGAGTTGTTACGGTTTCTGCGCCAACGAGCGCGGCCAATGCGCCGCTTGTTTCCAGGGGCAATCCATAGAGATGACCGTACAGGAATCCCGCCGCCCAGCAATCGCCGGCGCCTGTAGTATCCACTACAACATCCACCTTGTTGGCTTCCACAAACACACGTTCACCGCCGGACTGCAACCAGGCGCCGTCTGCGCCAAGTTTCACTGCCGCAGTGGCGCATAATTCACCGAAAGCGTCCAATGCGGTTTCCGGCGAATTACTATCACAAAAAGCGCGTGCTTCATCTTCGTTTGCGAAAACAATGTCCACATAGTCGCGCAGCCAGTTTTCCAGATTCTGCCGCTCCTTGCGCACCACCTCAAAAGACCCCAGGTCGAGGCTGACACTGCAGCTTTGTTCCAAGGCCATCTCCAGTATTCTCAACGTGAGCGGTTCATCCAGCAGCGCATACCCTTCGATGTGTACATGGGTGTAGGCGCTGAAATCCTCCGGGGTTACTTCTGCCGGGGTTAACAGCATCGCTGCCCCAAGGTCCGTTCGCATGGTGCGTTCCCCGTCCGGAGTGATCAGGCTTAGACAACGCGCCGTGGGCTTTGCACCGGTCGTCTTGAATTGGGAGCAGTTGCCGCCCAGCGCTGAGAAAGCCTGTCGGTATATGTCCGCCATGTCGTCTTCGCCGGTCTTGCCAAGCAGTCCCACGGGCATTCCCATCTGCGCCAGAGCGCAAACGGTATTGGCGGCGCTGCCTCCTGGCGCTTGTACCGGTGGTTCCGGCAAGCGCGCCACAATGGCGTTCATCAACTCGGGCGTGACAAGTTCCATGCCGCCCTTTTCCCCGGCGACGGTGTCCAGAAATGCTTCCGGCACTTGGGCCAGAATATCCATGATGGGCGATCCGACGCCAAGCAAGGCTACATTTTTTTCTCTGATCATAACTTACGCTTTTTCTGCGACCGCGCTTTTCAGTTCATCAACACGGTCCGTTTTTTCCCACGGGAAGATATCCCGTCCAAAATGGCCGTAAGCGGCTGTATCACGGTAAGACCAGCCGTTCGGTTTGCTGAGGCCAAGGGCTTTCATGATTCCCGCAGGCCGGAAATCGAAGAGACCGCTTGATTCCACTATTTGCTGCAACAGGTCATCGCTTACAGCACCCGTGCCAAAAGTGGACACATTTACGCTCATGGGCTTTGCCACGCCGATGGCATAAGCCACCTGTATTTCGCACTTGGCTGCAAGTCCGGCGGCAACAATGTTCTTCGCCACGTACCGGCTGTAATAGGCAGCGCTGCGGTCCACCTTTGTCGGGTCTTTACCGGAAAAGGCCCCGCCGCCATGACAGCCTACGCCGCCGTAGGTGTCCACAATGATCTTGCGGCCGGTGAGTCCTGAATCGCCATGAGGCCCACCCACCACAAACCGTCCCGTCGGGTTCACAAAATATTCCGTGGCGTCAGTCAACAAACCCGTGGGTTCAAGCACTTCCATGGCCACTTTAAGCAGGTCTTCGCGAATTGTTTCAAGAGGCACATCTTCCGTCTGGTGGGAGAGCACTACTGCGGTAATGTGCGAAGGCTTTCCGTTTTCATATTGCACGGATACCTGCGATTTGGAATCGGGACGCAGATAGGAAATAATCCCTGCCTTGCGGATGCGGCTCAGCTCCGATAGCAGATGATGACTGTATTGAATAGGTGCTGGCATCAACTCCGGCGTTTCATCCGCCGCATAGCCGAACATCATACCCTGGTCGCCCGCGCCCTGTTCTGAAAAAAGGCCCATACCTTCATTCACACCCATGGCAATGTCAGGGGACTGTCCATGAAGGCGATTGAGGTACTGAAATGTCTTGTAACTGAATCCAATATCTTCGTGTACGTAGCCAATATCTTTCACAACTTCCCGTGCGATGGCTTCGGGGTTAATGCTGTCCCAGCCTTCGCAGGTGATTTCACCGGCATTGACCACGAGGTCTGTTGCCGCCAGGGTTTCGCAGCCCACATGGCTGTTCGGATCGGCGGCAAGACATGCGTCAAGTATGGCGTCAGAAATCTGGTCGCAAACCTTGTCGGGATGTCCTTCAGACACCGACTCGGACGTGAATACATGATTCGTCATTAACTTGCTCATAGAAAACCTTTCTGTGTTATAAATCAAAATGCGCGGCGAAAAACGAAACGCCGCGTACGTGCATTAAGGGTGCATGCCTATATAATACCCCATCAGGCAGGGCGATGGCGAATCTGTTTTTGTTTTGGAAAACACAGACACGCCCGGCCATACGCAGACATACCCGTTGGTTCTTTTCGGTGATTTACAGGATAAAATTAAGGAGAGGGGGGCCCAGGGTAAGCAGGCCAACAATCGCTGCGCCCGTCGCTGCAATAAGGACTGCCCCGGCGGCAACATCCTTTGCCTGTTTGACAAGCGGGTGAAATTCCGGCGAGACCATATCCCCCAGAAATTCGATGGCCGTATTCAGCGCCTCGGTGACCCATACCCCTGTAATTGCCGCTACCAGCCAAAGCCAATCGGCCTTAGGAATATGCAGCACAAACCCTGCGGTCACCACGACCACTGTGGCGCAGGCATGAATCCTGGCATTTTGCTGGGTGCGCAACAGAACCCAGACACCGGCGAGTGCATGTTGAACGCTTCGCACTCGGGTTATAAATGGACGCATTGGTAACATCAGTATCCCTGCGAATAATGAACAGAATACAGCAACACGCTGCAGGACCGTCCGTAGTGTGTAAAAAATGATGCCACAAATACAACATTTTGCGATTTCGCTTAATTTTAGGCTGGGTTCCGCTACGCTTCACTCAGCCTGCAATATCCGATTTCTGGAGCTGAAACCTGATTTGTTTACGATAAGTCAAAGTAGTGTGTAGAAATAACTTTTATCACGTCTGGTGTTATTAGTTTTGGTAATCGGTAGCCTTTGGTCAAAGATGATTGCCGCTAAGCCCACCTGATGAAGTGAAAACGACAGTGGAGATTGTTTTATGAAAAGGACCGGATTTACCCTGATTGAGCTGCTGGTCGTTATTGCCATTATCGGCATTCTTGCGGCTATCCTGCTGCCAGCATTGGCCCGTGCCCGAGAAGCGGCGCGGCGTGCCAGCTGCCAGAACAACCTGAAGCAATGGGGGCTGATTTACAAGATGTACGCCAATGAATCGCCTGGCGAGAAATTTCCGCCCATGCAGTTCAGCGCTTATTCAGAACACAATGCTGATATCGCGATTGGCCCGATGGTGATGTCTATTTACCCGGAGTATCTGACCGATCCCGCCATCATTATTTGTCCTTCTGACCCTAATTCCTCTATTGAAGACCTGCAAGATGATACCGGAAAGGTAAATATCTTCGATCAAAACCGCCGGGATCGTGTGGACATCAGTTACGCTTACATGGGCTGGGTGCTGGACAAATGCGGTAATGACCACAAGGATACGTTCATTCCTTTGGCCGATCTAATGTCCCTGATCCCTCAGGTGTCAGACCGTTTCATACTGGATGATCCCGATGCGAGCGGCCCGTATCAATTTATTTCGCTTTTGTTCGCGACAATCTCTGAAGTCAGGCAACTGCATTCGGCAGGGGCAGACCCGCTTTCTGGAAGTTTCTCGGTTGTAGATGCCGATAAACAAGTCAATCCCTTCATGGATGTGCCTATGGGGAATGGCAATACCAATACCATTTACCGGCTCCGTGAAGGCGTGGAACGATTCCTGATTTCCGATATCAACAACCCCGGTGCGAGCGCCATGGCACAGAGCAATGTCTGGATTATGCATGACGCCCTTTCCACCAATGTGCAGTATTTTAATCATGTTCCGGGCGGCGCCAATGTTCTGTATATGGACGGCCACGTCGAATTCCTGCGGTATCCGTCTGAAAAAGCGCCGGTAAATGAAGGTATCGCCTTGTTTCTTGGCACTATCCTTGATCGCACGATGGGT
>CAZBNU010000022.1:12098-32140 GCA_964493075.1 uncultured Nitrospirales bacterium
AACGGCGGCAGACGGCGTGGCCGGGGCCGGAACCGGGACAAAGCACAAGAAAATAAGACTGAACAAAATCAACAGTAAGCCCGTCAGGCATTAATTGAAAATAGTCTCAAAGACGATACCCCAGTATCGTCTTTTTTTTGCTTAATGTTCTGAATCATGCCCTTTTGTTACAATATAGACCTGTCAGCAGGGTATTGATGTTCTTCCAAGGTATACAAGGAGAAAAACAGATGAAACACAAGACTCTTACCATGGCCTTAATGTTTATTATGGCAGCGCTTACAGGGGCAATTGGGGCGGGTGAAACGATCACACTCGAAACGCTATTGAAAGAAACTGTTTCCCTGGAACGGCTTGCCGTTATGCCTACACCTGCTTATGTAACCCGTCAGTTTTCCAGTTACGATCAGAAATCCACTGATCCAGCCGTGCTTACGGAAGAAAACTGGTTTGCCAATTACGACCGCAATCAGCATTTGCGGGTTGAAGAGCATCAGGGACGCGAGGAATTCGTGTTGATGGATGCGGCTGGGCCGGGCGCGGTGGTACGCTTCTGGTCCGCCAATCCTCAGGAAGGCGGAGTCGTACGGATATATCTGGATAACAGCGAATATCCCGCTATTGAAATGCCCCTGTACGTGTTATTAGGCGGCCAGACAGCGCCTTTTATCGCACCTCTTTCAGGGGAACGCGCCAAGGGCTGGAATTGTTATATGCCCATTCCCTATGCCAAGCACTGCAAAATCACGGTCAGCGAAGGGGATATTTATTACCAGATCAATTATCGTAGCTATGAAACAGGCACAAAGGTAGATAGTTTTACTTTGGCGCAGGCCGATAGGGCGATGTCCCTTATTCGTAAACAGGCCGCGTTACTATCAGCGCCTTATGGTACGGTTCCTGCGGATGCGGGAAAGACAACAACCTATGATGCCCATATACGTCCGGGTGGTACGGAAACGGTAACGCTTGACGGTCCCGGCGCCGTCTATCGCCTTACGTGCAAGGTGGGTGCGGCGGATATTGAAGCGGCATTACGCGCTTGTGTCATCACCATTGGTTTTGACGATCTCAAGGATGCAGTGTCAGCGCCCCTCGGAGATTTTTTTGGCACGGCGCCCGGACCTAATCCATATCAGGCGCTGCCCATGGGCGTGCTCGAAGACGGCACGCTCTACAGCCATTGGGTGATGCCCTTCAAGGATATCGCCCATATTGCTGTCACGAATCACGGCGATAACGATGTTCAGCTTTATGGAGAAGTCGGTGTTGTGCCGCGGAAGCGGACCGAGGACAGCCTGTATTTTCATGCCAAGTGGCGGGCAGAGAAAGACGTCCCTACCCGTCCCATGCAGGACTGGAATTACATGACCCTGGGCGGACAGGGACGTTTTGTCGGTGTTAGTCTTCACATTGCCAATCCCGTGGGAGAATGGTGGGGCGAAGGTGATGAGAAAATCTATGTGGACGGCGAGGCGTTTCCGAGCCACTTTGGTACGGGTACGGAAGACTACTTTGGGTATGCCTGGTGCAATAACCAGGTTTTCATCCATGCCTACCACAACCAGCCCCGGTGCGACGGCCCCGGAAATTACGGACACACTTCCGTAAACCGTATGCACATCATGGACGACATTCCCTTCAATGAGTCTTTCAGGTTTGACATGGAAGTCTGGCATTGGGCGGACACCAAGGTTACCCAGGCCATTACCGCCTATTGGTACGCCGCAGCCGAGGGCATGGATAATTTTGTCGTGCCGCCGAAAGACCTGTTGGTTGTTCCTGAATTCGAGCCGATAAAGGGGGTCGAAGGCGCCTTGGAAGGCGAAGAACTCACCGTGGTTTCAGTATCGGGCGGCACCGCGGAAGAACAGTCCGGCGTGGTGTGGAAATGGAGCAAGATGAGCCATCTGTGGTGGCGCGATGGCAAGCCGGGCGACAAACTTGTGCTGGCTTTTCCCGTGGAGAATGCCGGGCGATACGAGGTCTTCGCCGTATTTACCAAGGCCCGGGATTTTGGTATCCATCAGGTGATGATCAATGGCAAAGTAGCGGGCGAGGCGCGCGACTTCTTCCACAAGGACGGCGTCGTGGTTACCGACGAAGTGTCCCTCGGTGAGTTTGATTTGGTTGCAGGCGACAACACCTTTGAAGTGCAGGCAATGGGCGCCAACCCGGAAGCCATTCCTGCTCACATGTTCGGGCTGGATTACCTGCGCCTTATAGAAAAGTAGACCATTACAGGTTACTGTTTTTCCTATGCCCCATGGCTCTGACCGCCGCGGGGCATTTTTTACAAACTCAATGTTTAGTATGCTTATCAAATGTTAAGGAATAGAATCTTTCGCCAGTTCGTTACCTTAATCAAGTAGGGCATGAACAGTTGAAACAACAGTAAATCTTGGTTAAAGAATGAAAGTAAAGGAGAGGATCATGAATACATCGAGAAGAGATTTTATGCGGGTGGCAACAGGCGTCGCGGCTGCTGGAGCGTTTTCTAATCTGATGGCGTCAGGCGCTGTTGCGCAGGCAAGTGGGAAAGTAACGGAGCATACCCTCCCGGATTTGCCTTACGCCTATGACGCCCTTGAACCCTATATTGATGCCGCCACCATGGAACTGCACCACAGCAAACACCACGCCGGGTATGTGAAAGGCTTGAATGCGGCAGAAGCAGCCCTCGCTAAAGCACGTGAAACTGGCGATTTCGCCCTGACCCAGTACTGGACAAAACGGGCGGCATTTAATGGTGGCGGTCATTTCCTGCACAGCATGTTCTGGAAAGTGATGGCGCCTCCCGGTAAAGGTGGCGGTGGCGAGCCCTCCGGTGATCTGGGCAAGATGATCGAACGTGATTTCGGAAGTTTTGAAGCATTTAAGAAGGAATTCAGTGCTGCTGCCGCGCAAGTGGAAGGCAGTGGCTGGGGACTACTACACTACCGACCTCAAGACGACCGACTCATTGTATTGCAGGCTGAGAACCAACACAAGCTTACTGCCTGGGGCGCCTGGCCTGTTCTCGGAATTGACGTGTGGGAACACGCCTACTACCTGAAGTATCAAAACAGGCGTTCAGACTATGTGGACGCCTGGTGGAATGTGGTGAACTGGGAACAGGTCGCTGCAAATGTTGACGCCCTCAAATCCTCCTGACCACACATACGACACACTCAGCCACACTTCCTGAGTCCATGACCGAAGCCGGGAGTCGCATCCCTCCTCACACAGCGACTCCCGGCGCTTCTTTGACAATGAGTGCCGTGACAGGGTACCTTATCGGTGATGTCACCCTGCAGGATACCTGACCGGACAGGCCGGGCGGGACAGGGGAACCACCAACGGCTAAGGAGCGTTTGTTATGATGAATTATCCCCGCTTTCAACGTGTTGCAGTCTGTTTTCTTATGTTTGTTTTTCCGGTAGTTGCCGCATTCGCGCAAACAGATGGGGATGCCGACGGCGAAAACTGGATACAATTGTTCAACGGCAAAGACCTGAACGACTGGACCATAAAGTTTAGAGGTGAGGAACCGGGCGTCAATTATAACGATACGTTTCGGGTCGAAGACGGAATTTTACGGGTATGCTATGACAAGTACGAGGAGTTCAAAGGGAACTTCGGCCACATCTTTTACAAGGATTCCTTTTCTTATTACAGACTGCGCGTGGAATACCGTTTCGTAGGAGAACAGGTGAAAAACGGTCCGGGTTGGGCGTTTCGGAACAACGGACTCATGCTGCACTGCCAGGATCCCAAAACCATGCGGTTGCAACAGGAATTCCCCGTATCTATTGAAGTACAACTGCTTGGCGGCGACGGCACCCACGACCGCACCACGGCAAACCTGTGTACCCCGGGAACCCATGTGGTCATGGATGACAGATTGATTACGCAGCATTGCTATAACTCCAAGTCGAAAACCTATCACGGTGATCAATGGGTTACTGTTGAAATAGAGGTGCGCGGCAGCGAGGTGATACGCCATACCATAGATGGCGAGGTGGTCTTGGAATACACAGAGCCTCAGCTGGACGACAAGGACGGCGACGCCCGCATTCTCTTGGATGCAGGCGCCGATTCCCTGGTAAGCGAAGGCTACATTGCCCTGCAGGCAGAAAGCCACCCCACAGAATTCCGAAAAATCGAATTGCTTCCCCTGACGGAGTAGTACCCAGTCCATAACGTCCATTTTGTCCATACAGTCCATAGGATCTACGCCATGACAAACCACTCCATCAACCGCCGTACTTTCTTGAAAACCACAGGCGCGTCCCTCGTCGCGAGCTATGGTTTGGCGCAGGACGCTGCAACCGAAGCGAACCAGCCGAACATCGTGTACGTGTTCAGCGACGAGCATCGCTACCAGTCCATGTCATTCACGGAAATGGCGGCTATGAAAACGCCCGCCATGGCGCGCATGGCAAAGGAGGGATTCACCTTCCATCGTTGTATTAGCAACTATCCGGTGTGTTCGCCACACCGGGGTATTTTGATGACAGGACGCTACCCCTATCAAACAGGCGTTATTGACAATAATATCCCCTTACAGGAAACAGAGTTTGCACTTGGGGATGCTTTCCGACAGGCTGGCTATCGTACAGGCTATATCGGCAAATGGCATCTGGGCGGTACTCGCGCAGAGCCATTCGGCTTTGATACCTCCCTCATCTGGACCGACACCAACACCCATTATGACACAAGCAAGTATCACCCTGCCGATGAGAAGCCTCAGCAGCCCAAAGGCTACAATGCCACGCTGATGACCGACCAGGCACTTGAATTCATGGCGGAACCGAATGATAAGCCTTATTTTCTGATGCTTTCCCTGAATCCGCCTCATGCCAGGTTTACGGATGCGCCGCCCGACAAACTGGCGCTTTATCCTGAAGGTTCATTGCCGTTTCGCCCCAATGTAAATCTGGAGAACGCCTCGGACAGCGGCCACATTGCCCAGAAAAATAATTCGCCCAACTACGAGGGCTATCATGCCCATATCACCGCCATAGATGAAGAACTGAACCGGGTGCTTGAAGCAGCAGCAGTATCTTCGCGGGAAACGATTGTACTTTACAGCAGCGACCACGGTTCCATGTTTGGTTCCCACGGTGTGGGCAGCAAACGCCAGCCTTTTGAGGAGTCCATCCGTGTGCCCTTTATGGCATGGTGCCCGGAACGGATTCCGTCCGGAACAAGTAGTGACGCACTCTTTGGTTCCATTGACATCATGCCGACCTTGTGCGGTCTAGTGGGATTGCCCCAGCCCGGTAGTTGTGTAGGACAGGACTTTTCCGGGCATATTCTGGGCAAAGGCGGTCCGGAACCGGAGGCACAACTCATCATGCACATTTCCAAGGACAACGCCTCTGGCGGACAAAAGCACCCCGCCCCTATTTTCAGAGGCGTGCGCACCGACCGCTACACCTATGCTGTGGGTGAAGCAGGGCCCATGTACCTCTTCGACAACCAGGAAGACCCGTATCAGATGAATAATCTGGTGGCAGATGCAGCGACGGAACCCCTGCGAAAAGAATTACACACGACGCTCACACAAATGCTAAAGACGGCAGCGGACCCGTTTCAGATCAATGCCGAAAGCGCCTGAGTAGCGATGCCGATTATTGTTCCCCTTCCGGAACGATATTTTTCAGCATGCTGATTAACTCCGGGATTCGGTTGGTGGCAAGCCCCCAAAGTGCCTCGTAAAGTATTTCATCGTATTCATGCGCCAAGATATTACGTTGCCCAATAATGGCACGCCAGGGAATTTCAGGATGCTTTTCTCTGGTTGCTTCCGATATGCGCCGGGCGGCTTCTCCTATAATTTCGACGTTACGCTCCACGGCACTTCGCAACATGCGGCTTTCCTCATAGTCGCGATACTTTTTCCCCTTAACAAATTCAGCGATTGCCTGGGCTGCGTCCAGCATGTCCCACAGATAAGCCTTGTCCCGTTTTTCAGGCTGCATGAACTACCTCTCGGTTGGAAAGGATCTCTTGCCGACGATAAGGATTGCGGATCGCTTCTTTGGTAACAATATCCACTTTACGACCGACAATTGAGATTAATTCTTCCCTCAATTCCACCAGTTCCCAGAGATCCCAGGGTGCCGGATTTTCGAAACTCAGAAGAAAATCCAAGTCGCTGTCGGGTCTGAAGTCTTTACGCAATGCGGAACCGAAGACGGATAATTCTTGAATTTTCCACTTGCGACAGAATGTTTCAAGAGCATGTTGATCTAATTGTACGTTTGGATTCATTTTTTAATTTCTATTACAAATAAGTTGTATCGTTTTATCTGGTCCCAACAACCGAAAAAATACTATAGGTTAATGGAAATCATAAAATCAAAGTTTGCTTTGTTTTTCCAGCATAGGCAGTAGGGCTTCAATCAGAACGGCCTGCATGGTATTGTCAAAGTGATTGTATTTTGCAGGTGACACACGAACCAGGTTGTCGCCAGCGTTGAGCGCATCATAACGGCTTCGCAATGAATTCTCGAAGGCCTTCATTTTGTCTGCTGGCGCGAAACGGTCGTGCGTGGGAGTGATTAGCACCAGTGGTTTTGGTGCCACCCTTGCCAGTGCCTCATCAAGGTCGTAGGGGATGCGTGTTTCCAGTCCGGCGAACAGGCCAACCCGGGGAACCAGCATCATTTCCTGTGCCCAGCGTTGTATGCCGCCGGTTTCGTAGACATCGGTGTCCAGACGGTACGGCAGGGGTGGGCACACCAGCCCGTAGCCATCAGGGCGATCATCCAGCACTGCAAGATGCATGGCGACCAACGCGCCCATTTCATAGCCCACCACCCAGATACGATCAGGATCAACATAGGGCAGTTCGCTCATGGCATCCAATGCCGCGTGTGCATCACGGATCATTTTTCCCAGCAACGACCAATCAGGATGGCGGTCATAAAACAGGCCCGCTTCCTCAACCCGTCGTCCTGTGCCGATGGGGTCATAACAGAACACGGCAAAGCCAGCGCGCGCCAGCGTATGATAGGCCTGTTCGCCTCGGCGATAAGCGGCAGTATAGCCGCGGGGTGTGGACAAGGGTGGAAGATAAAGGATGGCGGGGACAGGTTTGGCCTTTTTCTTCGTGCCCAAGGGAGCATATACGTCGCCGTTGATGTATTCGCCAAATACAATTTCCTCCCGTTCAAGACCAAGGCCCGCAATAGTACGCCCTAATTTGGTCTGGACATCATCTTTTGCCCGGCCATACGTCATATTTAATACGGTTGCTGCTGGTGGTGTTTCGCCCAGAATCATTTTCATCCCGTTGACGATATCAATGTTTCCGCCCGTACCAAAGGGGCGTTCCGATAGCTGTTCCGGAATAAAAGGAATTGTGGCCTTTTGACGCCACCCCTTCCAATCCCAAGGAAAAACAAAGCTTTCCAGGAAGGGAAAATCACCCCGTCCAAACTGCACATCGCACCAGTCCACATACCGTTCAATGACTTCGGCGCAGGTTTCGTGCGTACCTGATCGCCACAGGATCCGTAGATTGTCTGCGGCATCATACAGTTCATAAACAGGCTTGGCGGCGAGGTACGTATGTTGCCCTGCCTGGGTATGTTCCACCGTGTCATTCAGTGCAATGCTCAGCAGACAAGGCCGAGGTGCCGCCAGGGCAGTCAGGTGGTGCAGGTCTACCGGTACCTTGTGTTCCCTGCCGCAGAAGAAACGCCATCGAGGATGGAACCATTCCGGGAAGTTACGCGTAATGTGCTCGATGCCCTCGGAGAAGTGATGTTCGCCACAATAACGGGAAGCTATAGCGCCGCCAACGCCGCTGCTGCTGGAGATGACAACAGCAATGCGTGGGTCCAATGCAGCGCCCATGAGCGATGTCTTGCCGTTCCGCGAATGCCCCGTGAGCGCTACCTGGGCGGCGTTGGCTTCTGGCACAGTCTCCAGGTAATCAATACAACGACTTGCCGCCCAGCCGCGCCGCATCAACCGTGACCAGTCGCATTCCGGCCATGCTTCCACAAAGGTGTCGGTGTCATCGCGGCTGTCCGCCCCGGCATATACACAGGCAATATACCCGCGCCGCAGCGCAATCTGTGCCCAGCCGCGGTGGTTGTCCTGGGTCATGAACACCGGGAAAGGGCCTTCCCCTTTGGGCATATACAACTGCAGCCACAGTTTCGCCTTGTGTTCCGGTCCAAAACGCAATTCCACCTCGCGCACCCGCGCCCCGGCTTTCTCTTTCTCGCTTAATACCGTTGCTTTCAGGTTGTCCGGCGCGGGCGGTACACTGCCCAGAATCCAGTGCTGCAACGCCCCAATCAAACGTTGGCGTTCTTCTTCCCACCCGGCGGTGGAATCAATATGTTTTATCTCGCCATTGATGACAGGCGACAGGGGCAACGGCAGCGGGGCGTAGGAAGGCATGGCGTCGAAATCCGGCGGCAGTTCCCCGGTCTCCCGTTGCCATTCCGAAAAAACAGGGGCATCCGGGGTCATGGCCAGCAGTTCTTCAAGAATCTGGGGCCGGTCCATTTCCGCGCCAAACCCGGCCGTAATGATGCCAAGCATACAGAGCAGTGATGTCATGTTCTTCCTCCTTACTGGTGAATACAGGGGCATTTACTTTGGTTCATCATTTGTAACGGTCTATCACTAAACAAAAAGAATTGTAGGCTGGGTGAAGCGGAGCGGAACCCATCTTTTATGCTGTGATTGTGCCAGATGAGCGCAGTAAACGCAAGCGTGGGATACTATGGACGTTTTTGATTCCTCCCCAAAAAGTTGTAACAAATAGAAATCGGTTGCATATTTTGGGTCGCTTCCGGTACAGTTCTATGGTACAATGAAAAGGAAGGGTAAAGGATTACCTGTGGACGTACGTTTTTATATACGCGGTTTTTACGCAGCTACTCTAGTGTCGTTTTGAAATTAAATTGTAGACCGGGTGTCTCATAGTGCGCTGCTCGTGGCGGGCATGCGAAGCCAGTAGAGCGGTGCATCTTTTTGATGGATGCCTGGTTTTTGCGAATTCATGGATGTGCAGAAAAGATGGTGGCGAATGCCGGTGTCTGTCTTTCGTTTTAACAGGCACAAGCAGTACAGTATGTTCAAGGGATGAGAGATTTTCCTGACGAGACAGCAGGGAGTAGTTGCGATGCAGAATCAGCTGGATGCAGGTAGAGAGATTAGGCAGGAAAGGCTGGCAAATATGTGGGCGCGTGTATGCGCGCTACTTGTGGTGATACTTGCGGGCCTTGCCTTTTCTGGCTGGTTCGCGGGATTACCTGTCCTGGCATCCTTGGGACATGAATTGGTGCCTATGGCGCCCAGTACGGCTTTGCTATTGGTGCTGTGTGCAGGCATATTGCTGCTGGAATCCTTTAAGCCGTTGCGTCCCATCGCCCTATGGACGGGCGTTGTTGTCACAATGTTCGTTGCCCTCGTTGCGTCACTATTACTTGGGTTATCGGTACGCGGCATCCACCTTTCCGTTGAGCATCTGGGCTTTGATTTTGACGATACCCCCGGCGGCGTACCGATGGGTCACATGGCACCGCTTACTGCTGCGTGTTTCCTTATGGTTGCGTTGGCGTCCGTGCTGTCCCTGATTTTTCGTTCCCCTGAGTCAAAATGGCGCGATATTCCCCAATGGGTTGCCATTGTGCTGACAGTAATTAGTATTGCTTTGCTTCTTGGCTATCTTTATGGAACGCCGCTGATGTATGAAAGTGGATACGTGCCGCCTGCGCTGACTACAAGTCTTGCCTTTCTGATTCTGGGGCTGGCATGGTTTGGCAATGCCTGGTTGCTGCTGTCAGATTCGACACACAGCGAGAAACGTATCAGGCAGTATGCCTATGTACTGTTACTGTCCTTTCTGGTCTTGGCAACGGCTGTGGTCACCACAGGTTGGGTGTATTTTCGATATATGGAAGGAGAATACCAGGAAGAAGTGGAGCTTCGCCTTGTTTCCATTAGCGATCTCAAAGTGGACAATCTTGTCCGATGGCGCAAAGAGCGATTTGGCGACGGCGCTGTTTTTCAGGACAACATCAATTTCGTAGGGTTGACGCGGCTACTGACGGAGCACCCGGATGACATGACCATCAGAAAACGTATGGAAGTATGGCTGGAACATTTACACAAGGCTTATGACTACACCCATGTCTGTCTTCATGATTCCCAAGGCAGAAAAATACTTTCCGTTCCCGACGATAACCAGAGCCACGGCGAAAACTGGCGACAGATTCTGAACGATGTCATAAAATCCAGACAGGTGACGCTTACAGATTTCAACCGAAGCGAGCATGACAATCGGATTTATTTGGGGGTGCTGGTACCGCTTTTTGATGAAGAAAGAAGCGATTCCTGCCTGGGCGTACTTTCGTTGCATATTGACCCGCACACTTATCTCTATCCGGCCATCAACCGGTGGCCAACCCCCAGCAGGACAGCGGAAACTCTTCTGGTGCGGCGTGATGGTGATCATGTGTTGTTTTTGAATCCCCTCAGGTTTAAGCCGGATGCCGCATTGGGTTTGCGATTGTCTCTGGAAAAAAGCGACCTGCCTGCTACCCGTGCAGCGCTGGGGACAAAGGGTATGGTACACGGATTGGATTATCGTGGTGTGCCTGTTCTTGCCTATGTACGCGCTATTCCTGATTCTCCCTGGTATCTTGTTGCCCGCATGGACCTGGCCGAAATATATGCGCCCCTGAGGCAGCAGTTCTGGATGCTTATCGCCTTTATTTGTTCGCTGTTGGTGGCTACCGGCGCCATCATGTATTCCATCTGGCGGCGGCAGCATGTAAGGCATTTTAGAGAGCGTTACCAGGCAGCCGAAGCGCTGCGGCTGCAGGAAGAACGGTACAGGCACACGCTTGATGGCATGATGGAAGGTTGTCAGATTATCGGGCGGGACTGGAAGTATCAATACGTTAATGATGCCGCTGTGAAGCAGGGGAAAAAGACCCGTGAAGAACTTCTTGGCAACACCATGATGTCGGTTTACAAAGGCATTGAGGAAAGTTCCCTGTTTGCGGTCCTCGAACGCTGTATGACGGAACGTGTTCCCGAACATCTGGAAAATGAGTTTTTCTATTCCGATGGTACGACAGGAAACTTCGAACTCAGTATTGATCCGGTGCCTGAAGGATTGTTCATTCTTTCTGCGGATATTACAGAACGAAAGCGGGCGGAGGTTCGCCTTCAGCATCTGACGGATGTACTGCGAGCATTACGCAGCGTCAACCACCTGATTACCCATGAAAAAGACCGGACTACGTTGCTGCATCGCGCATGCCAGATTCTCACCGAAATGCGCGGATACCGGTCTGCCTGGATCGCAACGGGTGATTCACCTCAAACTTTACAAGCCGTTGCGGAATCCGGTATTGGAGAAACGTTTAAGCCAGTATGGCAGGGACTGGAAAACGGGGACTACCCAGAGTGTTGTCTGCTTGCCTTGGAACGGGAGGGCATTGTGGTCATGCACAATACCTCCGTGAACTGTCATGCTTGTCCTCTTGCGTATGCCTACCATGACACTGCGGCCATGTCGGGCGCCTTGCGCCACGGTGACAACATCTACGGTGTACTGGTGGTAGCGTTACCTGAGGGTGTTGCTGATGATCCGGAGGAGCAGGACCTTTTCCGTGAATTGTGCGGAGACATTAGTTTTGCGCTCTACAGCATAAGGTTGGAGCAAGAACAAGCACAAAGTGTGGAAGCATTGCGGGAGTCCGAACGTTTTGCCCATGCGACCATAGACGCCCTGTCAGCCCATATTTGCGTGGTGGATCAAGACGGCGTTATCGTGGCGGTGAACCAGGCGTGGCGTCTTTTTGCAGAAGAAAATGGTGTGAAAGCGGACAAGGTGTCGGAGGGTGTCAATTACTTTGACGTGTGTGCATCGGCCATAGGCGCGGATGCAGAAGCAGCCACTGAATTTGCGGCGGGTATACGGGCGGTACTTAATGGGCAGACACCAACGTTTTTAATGGAATACCCCTGCCACTCGCAACAGGAGGAGCGCTGGTTTATAGGACGTGTGACCCCTTTCCAGGGCCAAGGCATTAGCCGCGTCGTTGTTGCCCATGAAAACATCACCGCGCGAAAACAGGCGGTTGAAATGATGCTGCGCAATCAAAACATGTTGGCCCGCACGGAGACCATAGCCCATATCGGCAGTTGGGAATGGGATGCGGCAACAGATGCTGTAACCTGGTCTGAAGAGTTGTTCCGCATTTTTCAGATGGACACAAAAGAGGGCGCTCCTCCTTTTTCAGAACAGTCAATTTTGTTCCACCCCGAGGATATGCCCCTGTTGCAGGACGCAGTACAGAAATCGCTGACGCAGGGAACGCCGTACGAACTTGAAATGCGGGCTATACGGAAGGATGGCGCTATCCGGTTTTGTCTTATCCGAGGTTATGTGGATGAGGATGCGGGAGCATCGGCGAAGCGTCTCTATGGTTCGCTACAGGACATTACCGAGTCGAAACAGGCAGAGGAAGAAAAGAAAAACCTGCAGATGCAATTAAACCAGGCCCAGAAGATGGAAGCCGTGGGACAGTTGGCTGGCGGTGTTGCCCATGACTTCAATAACATCCTGCAGGCGATGATGGGATATACCCAGATGCTGATTGACGCGGCAGAAGAAAGGGGCGAAGTCAGCGAAGAACTCACCGAGATTTACAAGGGCGCCGAACGCGCCGCCACCCTGACGCGCCAGCTGCTTTCTTTCAGTCGCCGCCAGGTGATGCAGCCCAAAACTATAGACCTCAACGACTTGGTTGTAAATCTGTTGAAGATGCTGCACCGTGTGATTGGGGAACACATAAAAGTAAACTGGCTGCCGGGAAGTCATCTGGGGTCGGTACATGCGGATACGGGCATGTTGGAGCAGATACTTATGAACTTGTGTGTCAATGCCCGTGATGCCATGCCTCAGGAAGGGATGTTGAACATTGAAACACAGAATGTGTTGATTGATGAGGATTACTGTAAAGCACATGCCTGGTCAACTCCCGGGAGATATGTGCTGCTGAGCGTTACAGACACGGGAACCGGGATTGACGACGAGACGCTGAAACATATTTTTGAGCCGTTTTTCACCACGAAGAAGGAGGGCAAAGGCACAGGTCTCGGACTGGCAACGGTCTACGGCATTGTGAAGCAGCATGATGGCATGATTACGGCCTACAGCGAAGTGGGCAAAGGCACCACCTTTAAGATATATCTGCCCATGTGCGAGCAGAAGGCCACCCGGGTGGGCAAATTGATCCAGGGCGCGGTCGTTGGCGGCGATGAAGTTATTCTCATGGCCGAAGACGATGAGGCCGTGCGGGATTCGGGAACCAGAATCCTTGAACGGGCCGGGTACACGGTGCACACCGCGAAGAATGGGCAGGAAGCCATTGAAATATTCAAACAGCATGCGGCCCAGATTGACCTGGTACTGTTGGATGTGGTCATGCCGGTCATGGGAGGACATGAAGCCTATAAGCATATTCAAAGCATCCGGGACGATGTGCCGGTGTTGTTTTCCAGCGGTTACAGCGAAAATGCCGTTCATACCAACTTCGTGTTGCATGACGGATTGAAGTTGATACAGAAACCCTATTCGCTGGTTGCCCTGATGCGCGCTGTCAGAGCCGCACTGGATGATTCGAAAAAAGATGTTTCCAGCGGGCAGTGAAATAGTTTGCCCATCAGCGGTGTTGCTTAAGGTGAATTGCAATATAAGATGTGTTACAATACGCGTCAATCAGAATTGTGACGTGTTTTTTTAAAGCGTTATAAACAGGAATAACTGGTATGAAACAGGGTAAGACAAATGCGGTAGCGAAAGCGACTGGCGGTGTAGACCGTGGGTCGGTTTTCGAAACTTTGTCTGCGTTGCATACCCTTCGGGAGGTTCATGTGCCCGGCGAATACGTGTTACTGCGCCAGCAGTATCGTATGATTCGTCCGGGCCGACTGCTGCTCTGATGGGGCGTGCCGGGGAAGTCAGCACGAAGAGCAGGTAGTGAATGTTTGCTTATTTTCATCTCTATCCTTTCTCGATTTTCCGTAAACCGACAGGGTTTATTGCACGCCCCAGTTCACGCATCTTCGTTTTACCGTAGCAACAATTAGTTTTTACAAAAAATCAACAGGAGAAAAGATACAATGGCTGATAGAATACATATATTTGACACTACATTGCGCGATGGCGAACAGTCGCCCGGCGCAAGCATGGATGATAACGCCAAAGTACAGATGGCGCAGCAGCTGGACCGTCTTGGTGTGGACATTATAGAAGCGGGATTCCCTATTGCCTCCCAGCAGGAGTTTGAAAGTGTCACAAAGGTGGCCAAAGCAGTAAAGCGCGCCCGGGTTGCAGCCTTGGCCCGTTCGCTGGACAAGGATATTGACCGTGCCGCAGCGGCGTTGCAGTATGCGGTCAATCCCACACTGCACACCTTTATTGCCACTTCCGAAATTCACATGGAACATAAACTGCGCATGACCCGGCAGCAGGTGTTGGAGAATGCCGCCGCCGCTGTGGCGCGCGCAAAAAAGCAGATACCCTGTGTGGAGTTTTCCGCAGAAGATGCGACCCGTTCCGACTGGGATTTTCTGGCGCAGGTGGCTACGGCTGCCATCGCGGCAGGCGCAGATGTCATCAATCTGCCTGACACGGTCGGCTATACCACGCCGGACGAGATACGGGAGATGTTCCGGTATGTAATCGCCAATGCCAAAGGCGCGGAAAATGTAATTTTTTCCTCCCATAACCACAACGACCTTGGCCTGGCTGTGGCGAACGCGTTGGCGGCAGTAGAAGGTGGTGCCAGACAGATCGAATGCACCGTGAACGGCATCGGCGAGCGCGCCGGCAACACGTCCCTCGAAGAAGTGGTGATGGCCATCAACACCCGCGCTGATCGCTATGAATACGAGTGCGGCATTATCACCAGGGAGATTGTGCCGTCCAGCACACTGCTCAGCATGATCACCGGTCTTACCATCCCCTTTAACAAGCCCATTGTGGGCCGCAACGCTTTTGCCCATGAATCCGGTATCCACCAGCATGGCATGATTGCCAACGCACGCACCTACGAAATCATGACGCCGGACTCGGTGGGCCGCAGCCGTAGCGACCTGGTCTTGGGTAAACATTCGGGCCGCGCTGGCCTGGCTCAGCGCAGCGCTGAACTGGGCTTTGACCTTACGGAGGAGCAGGTGGACCAGTTGTATGAGCGGTTCATCGTATTGGCCGACCGAAAGAAGGAAGTATACTCCGATGACTTGCGTATGTTGATTGTGGACCTGCACAATGAAAAATTCGAGACCTATCATCTTGAACAACTGCGTACCTTCGGGGAGAACCCGACGGTCGCTCTTGTGAAACTGCGCTGTGGCGAAGAAATCCTGATGGAGACGGCTACAGGCGACGGTCCTGTGCATGCCTCCTGTGTTGCCATTGAGAAAATGCTGGGGCATACCGGCAAACTGGAACAGTTCGAGATTCGCGCCACCACGCCGGGCAAGGATGCCCTCGGTGAAGCGCATGTAACGGTGAGCTTCGACGGACGCAATTACCGTGGCTCCGGCGCAAGCACCGACATCATTGAGTCTGCCATTCATGCCTACCTCAACGCAGCGAACAAGCACGTCGCCTACATTGAGAGCAAGAAGCTGAATGGCCATGGAAAGGCTTGAGAACAGGGTCATCCCATCAACTCTCAGATAATTCAAAAGCCCTCTGAAAGGAGGGCTTTTTTGTTGATGATTAGTCTTTCTTGCCGATGTGATTCCCGATCAAGTACACTTACAGTATGGGTTGTGTCTGGTAGCGCCAGCCCATCGAATAAAACTGCAATTCAAATCGCACAGGGACGCTGTAGGAATGCCAAAAACGAAAACCCGCTTTGTTTGTGAAGAATGTGGCGCTGTGGCGGCAAAGTGGGCGGGAAAGTGTGTGGAGTGTGAATCCTGGAATACACTGGTGGAGGAAGAGATACCTGAGGAAGGTCCACACAGTCGCGCCTCGCTTGCGGTGACTTCCGCGCCCGTGCCTGTCACGGATACGGTGCAGGCTGCGCCCTCCCGGTTGTTAAGCGGTATGGCGGAGTTTGATCGCGTCATGGGCGGCGGTATTGTTCCCGGTTCTCTGACCCTTGTCGGCGGTGACCCCGGCATCGGCAAATCCACGTTGATGCTTCAGGTATCCCACTATCTCGCCGCCAATGAAGGTGCAGTGTTGTATGTGTCCGGTGAAGAATCCTTTGACCAGGCGCGGTTGCGTGCCGGACGTCTCAAGACCCTGCATGACCGTCTGTTCATGTTGACCGAGACCCATGTGTCCGCCATTGCTCCTCACATCAGTCAGGGAGAGTACAAGTTTGTAGTGGTGGATTCTATTCAGTCGGTGTATACGTCACGCCTTGCCGCCGCGCCGGGAACGGTCAGTCAGGTGCGCGAGTGCGCCAACGAATTTATGCGACTCGCAAAGACCACCAAGACGCCAGTCGTGCTGGTGGGCCATGTGACCAAAGAAGGGGTGATTGCTGGCCCGCGGCTTTTAGAGCACATGGTGGATACGGTGTTGTACTTTGAAGGGGAGGGCAGGCAGGCGTTGCGCGTGTTGCGTGCTGTTAAAAACCGTTTCGGATCCACCAACGAAATCGGCGTTTTTGAAATGCACGATACAGGATTAAATGAAGTGGCGAATCCAAGCGCCCTCTTTTTGGATGAACGTCCCATCGGTGTGAGCGGTTCTGCTGTGTTTCCGGGTATGGAAGGAGCGCGGCCATTGCTGGTGGAGGTGCAGGCGCTGGTGAGTGACGCCCACGCCGGGTCTCCCAGACGCACCATCACCGGGGTCAATCCCAACCGTGTGGCGCTGTTGCTGGCGGTCCTGGAACGGCACGCCGGGTTACGTTTTTGCGACCGGGATGTATTTGTAAATGTGGCAGGCGGCATCCGGCTGGATGAGCCTGCCGCCGACCTCGCCGTGGCTGTCGCATTGGCTTCAAGTCTGCTGGCTAAACCGGTGGCGGCTGAAGCTGTAGTCTTTGGCGAGGTAGGCCTGTCAGGTGAAGTCAGGGCCGTGAACGCGGCGCGGCAGCGGATTCGGGAAGCTGCCAAGTTCGGCCTTTCACGGTGTATAATGCCGGAGAGCTGCAAGCGCGACGCTGTCGGCGCGGCCATAACGCCGGAACCGGTGTCTAAAATTGTGGACGCTGTGAAAATAGCATTGGAGTAATACTGTGCCAAAACGAAAAAAACTGAACGAAAACGAAGCCTTCCACGAAGCATTGCAGCAGGTGGCGCCGGGGACCAGAATCCGGGAGGCGCTCACGTCTATCCAGCAGTCGCGCATGGGGGCATTGCTCTGTTTCGGCAATGTGGCGCGCATGAGCCGTCTTTCCGAGGGTGGCGTGCGATTGGACGCTGAAATGACGCCCCAATTGGTGTACGAGTTATCTAAAATGGATGGCGCCATTATTTTGAATGAGGATGGCACGCGCATTCATTTTGCGAACCGTTTTCTGAAGCCAGCCGGGCATTACCCCACCATTGAAACCGGCACGCGGCATCGAGCGGCCCAGCGTTTCGCCAACCACGCAAAATGCACGGTGTTAGCGTTGTCCCAGCGCCGTTCCAGTGTTACCTTGTACTGTCACTCGCGCCGCTATGCGCTGGACAGCGTGGAAACGTTGATTGTGAAGGGAACCCAGACCCTGCAGACCCTGGAAAAATATGTGGATACCCTGCGCAAAACCATGAACGAACTTACCTTGCGCGAGTTGGGTAATATCGTCACCATTTTTGATGTGTGCCGTGTGCTGCAGCGTGCCGAAATGGTGAACCGTATCCGCCTCGAAGTCGATCCCATCCTTGTCGAACTGGGCACAGAAGGGCGGTTGCTTCAGCTGCAAATGCAGGAGACGTTGATACCCCTCAAAGAAGCGCGCATGGTGGTGCGTGACTACTGCAAGGAACGGTCGGGGATTACCCCCGACATTATTCATGATCGTATTGCCGCACTCAGCCAGGAGGAATTGATGAATCTGGGCAGCATCAGTCAGCAACTTGGATATGGCCCCAATCTGCGCAGTGTGGATACCTATATGATACCCCGGGGCTATCGAATCCTCCATGCAATTAACCGGCTTCCTGCCCAGATCATTGACAACCTTGTCGAAAAACTGGGATCCCTTCACACCATTATGGCGGCGAGCCGTGAGCAACTGGTGGAAGTGGAGGGCGTGGGCGATGTTATGGCGGAGCGTATCCGAGGCGGGTTGAATCTGCTTACAACGCAAATGGCGGCATCAGGAAATTAAGCATGGCATACGTGGTCAACTGTAAAATAACGGCACAGCAGGAAGTGGCGCCAGAACACAGACGCATGGTGTTGCGTGCCCCGGATATTGCGGCCCGCACCCAGCCGGGACAGTTCTGTATGATTGAAGTACGAGAAGGTTACTCTCCTTTTCTGCGGCGCCCCATGTCCATTGAGCGCATTTTTGCAGATGGCATCTCTATACTGTACAAAATTGCAGGTGAGGGTACGCGCATGCTGGCGGGATTGCAGGCTGGCGCCTTTGTCAGTGTGCAGGGACCCCTGGGTAATGTTTTTCCGCTGGAAGAAACGGGAAAACGTGTGGTGCTCGTGGCGGGTGGCATCGGGGTAGCGCCCCTGTTGGGACTGGCGGAATCCATCATCGCCAAGATGGGTCGTGCGCCGGAAGTTATTCTTGCGTCAAGGACGGAAAGATTGCTGTTGTGTGAGAAGGAATTTTCACAGATGGGATGCGCGGTGAGTCTGGCAACCGATGACGGTACAGCTGGGTTCAAGGGCTTCGCCGCTGATTGTCTGCGTCACTTTGAAATTGATTCAGATACCTTGGTCTACACCTGCGGGCCAACTGTAATGATGCGTTCCATCCATAACGTATGTGTGGAAACGGGCACGCGGTGTTACGCTTCTCTGGAAGCAAAAATGGCCTGTGGCGACGGCGTATGTATGGGATGTGTGGTGGAAATCAACACAGAAAACGAATTCGGCAGGATGGCGCGGGTTTGTCGTGAAGGGCCCGTGTTTGACACCAACACAATCTGCTGGAGCGCTTATGACGAAGGTTAATCTAAAAGTAAATCTGGGCGGGCTGGTCATGAAGAACCCCGTCACCGTAGCGTCGGGCACCTTCGGATATGGCGCCGAATATTCAGACTATTTCGATGTGTCGCAGTTGGGCGCGGTAACGGTAAAAAGTCTGAGCCTGCAACCCCGATCCGGTAACAAACCGCCCCGCATTGCGGAAACACCGGCAGGGATGTTGAACGCCATTGGCCTGCAGAATGTCGGTATTGAGACGTACCTCAAAGAAAAACTTCCCTTCCTGCGGGAAAAGAAGTGTGTCATCATTGCAAACATTTATGGCAGCGGCCCGGAAGAGTACGCTGCGCTGGCAACCCGGCTCGAACAAGAGGGCGGCGCTGACGCCATCGAGGCGAACCTCTCCTGTCCCAATGTACATGACGCCCAGAATGCGCGGGGCGGCAAACTGGTGTCGCAGCATCCCGAACAGGTCATGCGCTATACGCAAGCCATCAAAGCGGCGACCAAGTTGCCGGTATACATCAAACTTTCCCCGAATGTAACCGACATTGTGGAGCCCGCTCTGGCAGCGCAGGAAGGCGGCGCAGATGCCGTCTCCCTCATCAACACCCTCATCGGCATGGTGATTGATCCGGAAACGCGGAAGCCCGCCATCAGCAATATCGTAGGTGGCCTCAGTGGTCCCGCCATACGGCCTGTCGCCCTCAAAATGGTGTGGGATGTGGCCCGCAACCTCTCTATACCAGTGCTGGGCATGGGCGGTATCTGCGACGCCGACGACGCCGTGCAGTTCCTCCTGGCGGGCGCACACGCCGTAGCCATAGGATGCGCCTCCTTCCGTCGTCCCGATGCCGCCTTGCGCGTAGTGCAGGGACTTGAAGCCTATTGCCGCCAGCATGGTATCACCGATATAAACGAACTTATCGGTACTGTGAAAGTCTAACGC
>CAZBNU010000023.1:0-32126 GCA_964493075.1 uncultured Nitrospirales bacterium
GAAGGGGTCCTTGGTGCCGCCACGCAGGCCGCCCATGGAATCGTTACGAAAAACCCGGGGCATGTCGCCCAGCAACGGTGTGAAGAGTTCCTTTTCGAGCATGTCATAGTCTTCGGGCAGGTCTGCCCCGGCCACGCCCATGCCGATGCCGGAAATCTGGTCAAGGGTCAGTTGCGCCGTCTCCAGAGCGCCGTCAATGGCTTTCTTGATTTCCTTGTGCGCCGCCGGTACGCCGTAGCATTCATAGTTGCCCGCGCCAGCACGTCCAAATCCCAGCACACTGCCTCGGTCGTCGCCCGCCAGAGCGAAGGTCTTTGTGCCGCCTGCATCAAGTCCGAGATAATACGCCATAAGTTGTTAAGTCCTTTCCAAAACTGCATTGTGGTGCAGACTTCAAGCCTGCAGAACAGGTAGGCTGCTAGAAACAAGCAGGCTTGAAGCCTGCACCACAGTATTATAAACAAATCGGGCGCGGAAACATCTTTCTCCGCGCCCGGTAAACACGTTGGTGTAAGTATATTAAAAAATCAACTGCCGCGCAATTTTTGCAGGTCGGCGCGTGCCTGGTCGGCAGCGGGACTTATGGGGAACTGTTCGATAACCGCTTCCATAAGCCGCTCCGCTTGTGCTGTTTGACCGAGACGGGAATGGGCTACCGCCTGGTTGTGCATGGCAAAGGGCACCTTGGTGCTGGTGGGAAAGTTGCTGCGCAATCCCTCAAACGCCTGCACCGATTCCGCGTACTGCTCCATGTTCATCAGGCATTTTGCCTTCCAGAACTGGGCATTTGCGCTCAGGTTCTCGTCCTCGTTCAGATGCTTTGAGAGATAGGCGTCAAACTGGTTCAGCGCTGTTGCAAAATCGTCCCGGCTGTAACTGCGTTGCGCTTCTTGGTACAAGGCTTGCGGATTTTCCTGACCGACTGCTGGCGCTACGGTTGCCGCTGCATATTCCGATTCGGTGGCTGCCGCTTCGGATACCGCAGGGGTCTCAACCGGCGTTGCAGCCGCTGTTGTTCCTGCAGGTTCCGTAGGCACAGGCGCACTGTCCAGCAGCTCATTGCGCGCGGGGGTTTGTGATGGCGGCTGTTGCAGAGTAACAGGGCCTTCAACAGTGACTTGGCCGGGCACAACATCACGCACAGGGGCCGCCGCAGTACCGCTGGACACGGTTAATCCCCAGTGCCGATACAGGGTGGCGCGCATTTCGCGCAGTTCCCGGTTGAGGGTATCCAGCTTCTGCTGGTTCTCCTCAATCAGTCCGCGCAACATGCGTGTCTGCTGGTCGCTTTCATCCACCCGTGCCAGCAGTGTGGCCGTGGTTTCATTCAACCTTCCGACGGAATCTTCCAATTCCTTGTCCAGCTTCACCATGCGCCGATGGGTATCGTACACGGTAGTCTGCATCTGGTTGCCGCCGGTGGATTCACATCCTGACGCGATAAGCACACACGCCACGGCACCAAACACCAGCCATCTGAAATGTCTCGTCATTTTCTTCATCCCATTCTGGTTGCGTGGCAATACGCCACATCCATGTTAGCGGGCGCGGTTAAATTCTACACGCCTGTTCTTTGCCCATGCAGATTCGTCGCTGCCCAGCGTCGCCGGGAACTCTTTGCCGTAGCTGATGGTGATCAGGCGGTCGCCGGAAATGCCCATCTGAATAAGGTACTGACGCACGGCAAGGGCGCGGCGTTCGCCGAGGGCAAGGTTGTATTCCTGGGTGCCCCGTTCGTCGCAGTGACCGGCCAGCTGCACGACCACTCCTGGGACATTCTTGATCTTTTCAGCGTTCTCACGCAGCACCGCCATGGCGTCGGCACGCAACGCATTGCTGTCGTAGTCAAAATACACCGTCTGCAATCCATATTGGCTGCCTGGATCAAAAATCAGTGTAGACAAATCCAAGTCCGGCAACCCGTCACCGGTGGTTGTCGTTTCGCTTCCGGCGAGGTCGCTGTCGAAGCCCGGATCAAGTGTCTCAATGGGGCGCTTGCTTTTGCAACCCGTCATCATGCCCAGTGCCACCACTACTGCCAGACATACCAGCAGTGTCTTCGTTGTTTGTGTCGTCTTCATGGTTTCTCCGAAACTGTTTCGCCTTTTGGGCGGTGCCATAGAACATTTGCCGCTACAGGCCACTCCTGTAGCATAGCAAAACCAGTACCTAACATCAACTTCCCTGACCATCTGCGGACAGGTTACCACTAAAGCCGCCGTTTTTTCATGTACTGACAGTGAAACAACAGGTCAGGTAATCACTGACGACAGATGGGTAACTATCCCCGAATACTTCAAGAGGTAGTGATTAAATACCTGAACTCCCCGTTAAGTTTCCAAACAAAAAAACTATTTGTAATGGAGATATTTACAGGTGTTATTTTTCGCAGACGCGATAGTACATGCGGTTTGCGGTGCGCACCATTTCTATCCGTTTTTCAGTGATCAGCTCTTCAACGTATTTTAGGGCTTCGTTGCGGTGAATGTTCAATCCTGCGGTAACATCGTCAAGGGAGCAGGGCCGCCGACGCAGCATGGCCTCTACGGCATCCCGTGTCGCGGTGAACCCCGCCTGCTGGTGTACATTTTTGTAATCGGCAATCACTTCTGCTTCGGGATCAAAATAACGGCACAGGGCTTCCAGTTTTTCCCGGGTAACGGTCATCGCAAATTCTTCTGCAGGCGGGCGGGTTACCGTGTTTAACTGAATCCGGTCCGGTCGGATTTGTTTTGCGTAGGCCGCAATGCTTTTTATCTCTTCAGCGTCCGCCGTATAACCGCTGAGGATAAAGACTTCAAGCCAGATTGCGCCCTTGAACCCATCCCGAAACGTGATCAATCCGTCCAGCATCTGTTGGAAGGACAGGTTGGGATGTGGCCGGTTAACCGCGCCAAACATCAGCGGATTCCCGGCGTCAAGCGACGGCACAACGAGGTGGGCGTTGGCAATATCCCGCCGCACCTCCTCCTGCCACAGCAGCGACCCGTTGGTCAGTACGGCGATGGGGATGGTAGTGAGAGACCGTATCCCGTCAATAACCGCGCCGATGTCGGCACACAAGGTAGGTTCTCCGGAACCACTAAGCGTAATGTAGTCCGGCTTCGCGGCAATTTTTTCTTTCACCTCCTCCAGCACATCGTTCACCGAAACCCAGTGTTGGCGTTCCATGGTTTTATGGGTTGTGCGGCCCAGCTGGCAATAGACACAGTCATAGGGGCAGTATTTGAAGGGCACAAGGTCCACGCCGAGCGAACGCCCAAGCCGCCGGGACGGGACAGGTCCGAAAACAGAACTCATAAGTTGCTTCTTTCCTTTAGTCGTCAATTTCCATGATGGTGCCAACGGGACAGGGCGCATACCGGTCGGGAAACGCCTGCCACAACTGCGCCATGGCGACGAAGCCGGTGCAGTGGGCAGGGTGCAGCCGCTGTACTTGCAGTTCCTGCAGGAACGCAATTGTTTTGTCTATCCGTTCCTGACTGGCTGCTACCAGATGCGTGCCGCCGAGCACAGCGTAGATAGGGACATTATCCGTAAGATTCCGGATGTATTGGAGCGTATTTACAATGCCGGCGTGGGCGCACCCCAGAACAACCACAGTGCCAGCGCTGGTTTCATAATATAGGGCCTGGTCGTCAGGGAAAGTGTCGGGCTCACTGCAGTCCCTGTCAAAGAAAAAGGGGCCGCCACTGTCTTCATAATCTGTGAACCGTGGAACAGTGCCCGTGGCAAAAATGCCGGGGAACACCTCCGTTGGCTTCTTGGTCATCACCAGTCTCACGCGGTCGCTGAGTAATTCTTCTGCAGGCTGCGGCATGCCGATTTCACGGCGCTCCCCGTCGCGGCAGACATACCGCGGTGTGAGCGCCATGGGGTGCAGAAACACCGGAGGCAGGTTCGCCGCTGTAAGCGCATCCACCAGACCGCCCGTATGGTCAAAGTGGCCGTGGCTCAACACAATCGCTTCCGTGCTTTCAAGGGGCACATTAAGGGCATGGGCGTTGTGTTTCAGGCAATAGCCCTGCCCCGTATCAAACAGGATGTTCCTGCCGTTGTGTTCAATCCAGAAGGCCAGGCCGTGTTCGGCCAGAAGCCCTTTCTGCGAGGCTGTGTTTTCACAGAGCACAGTGATGCGCGACATGTCGCTCTCCTTTTACAGGGCTGCCAGCGCCTGCTTCAAATCGTCTATGATGTCCCCTGCGGGCTCAATGCCCAGCGAGAGGCGCACCGTGTTTTCCCGCACACCGAACAGGGTGCGTCGTTCCGGCGGCAGGTACAACATGGTGGTAAGATAAGGAATGCAAATCAGGGATTCCGTGGCGCCCAGGCTCACGGCGTGATAAATCAATTTCAAGTTTGAGATAAACTTCTTCGCATCTTCCTGCGAGTCACCCACATCAAAGGCCATCAAGCCGCCAAAACCGCGCTCCATCTGTTTTGCGGCAACTTCGTGGCCGGAATCCTCCGCAAGGCCGGGATAGGAAAGGCGGGAGATTTTCGGTTGGGCGGCAAGGTATTCGGCTGTTTTCTGTGCATTGTCCGCCATGGCGGCAGCACGTAGTTCAAAAGTCTTCAGCCCGCGTGCGAGCAGAAACGCGCTGTAGGCATCCAGCGTGGTGCCGATGGCCTGGCGGGTAAACCAGAGCGCGTCATACCGTTCCTTGGAGCAGGCAATGGCGCCCGCCATCAGGTCATTGTGTCCACCGAGCGCCTTGGTGGCGCTGTGTACGACGAGGTCGGCGCCGAATTCCAATGGCCGCTGGTGGTAAGGCGTCGCGAAGGTATTGTCCACCACCATCAAGATGCCTGATTTTTCTGTGGCGGCGCGCACCTGGGCAAGATCGACTGTTTTACAGAGTGGGTTGGACGGACTTTCGAGAAAGATCATGCGGGTGTTGGGGCGCAGATGTTCTTCAATCCGGTCGGCATCAGCGGCGTCCAGCCAGGTGATTTCCACGCCCAGCCGTTCCAGTATGAGGCATACCTTGTAGTTTGCGCCGTAAGTGTCATGAAAGATGATCAGATGATCGCCCGCATGAAGCCAGGTAAGGAACACCATGGTGCATGCTGCCATGCCGGTGGTGCAGACAACGCAATCCTCCGCCTTTTCAAGAGCGGCAATGGCATGTTCCACCTTGCGCACCGTCGGGTTATCGTCACGGTGATACGTGTACCCGTCAATTTCACCATCCGTGATCTGGCGCAGCACCTCGAAAGAGGCATATTCATAATTAACGGCATTGACGATGGGCGTCACCATGGGACGGTTGCCGTAGGGTGTAAGCGGATCGGACATGATCAGTATTCCTTTTGTTTGACCGGTTGTTGAACGTTATTGCGTTGTTCTTTGTCCAGAGCAAGTTCTTTTTCCAAACGTTCTGTGAGCGCACAGAGTGAACGCACAAAGCACTCTTCCTTTTCTGGTAATAGCGTACCATGCCAAAGAACCGCAATGGTATAGGTCAGTTGAATTTGTTCGGGCCTGCCCAGGCGGGGCTGTCCGTATCCTGCGAGATAATGGCGGCGTTTGCCCACGCTTTCAGCAAGATAAACCTGATGAAGTCCCAGTGTTTCGCAAAGTCTGCGGCATTCTGCAACAACAAGTTTTTCTGTGGCGGGCGTAATCATAACTAAAAATGTAGATCCCGTGTGGTATCGTTTTTCATGCGCTCAAGGTTAACCCGTGTTTTTTCGGCCAGTCCAGGCGCATGACCGTCAAGCCACATTAAGTAACGGGGAATAATATGTTCTGCGCCCACCTTTCGTGTCGCATCGGAGCCGTAGTCATCCAGATACTCTTGAAAGGTAAGAATGCCGTTGGCGATACAGAAGTTTTTTACGGTTGCATGTTTTGCCAATGGCATGAAATTTGCCCCTGTACGTCCTTCACGATAGCCCGCCGTGCAGAAGGACGGCAGGTACCCCTCGTGGCAAAGATCGAAAAGAAAGTCATCCAGGCTGCGTGTGTCTGCCAGCATGAATTGCTGGCGGTCCGGCTGATGTTCCAGATTCATTTGTGCATAGCCGCCGACAGCAATGCGCGATCCCGCGTCCACTTGGGAAACACCGCCTTTCTTCATCACCTCCCGCCTTATATCCGGCTTTTCTCGTGCTGTTAATATGGAGCCTGTATAGGGGCACATCAGCCGGATAATGGCGACGATTTTCTTAAAATCCGCATCACTCACCTGCCAGGGCGAATGGCTGGCAAAAGGCGTTCCCGAAGCAGGTTCAAGGCGTGGATAGGAGATGGTGTGGGGACCCACACCGAAATCCTTTTCCAGCGCCATGGCGTGATAAAGCAGGCCAAGCAATTCAAAGCGCCAATCGTACAGACCCAACAGTACCCCAAGCGCCACATCGTCAATGCCCGCTTCCTGAGCGCGGTGTTGCCCGAATACACGCCAGTCAAATTCACCCTTCAAAGACCCTTTGGGATGTACCCGCTCATAGGTGGGCTGGTGGTAGGTTTCCTGAAATATCTGATACGTACCGATGCCCACCGAACGTACCTCGCGGTATTCCTCAAAAAACAAGGGCGCAGCGTTTACATTAGCACGCCGTATTTCACCGGGACCGTCCTTAAACCGGTACGCAGCGGCAATGGTGTCGCGAATATACTGGAAGTCGTTTTCCGGGCTTTCGCCGTAAACCATTATGAGGCGTTTGTGTCCGGCATTTACCAGAGCGCGGAATTCTGCGTCCAGTTCATCTCCGTTGAGCGTTTTTCGCATAACGGAATCGTTGCCGTCCCGAAAACCGCAATACACGCAGTTATTCACGCAGGGACTGGAAACATAAAGCGGTGCGAAAAGCACGATGCGGTTGCCGTAGACTGTCTGCTTAATCCAGTCGGCTGTTTCAAATATCGCCTCCCACAGTTCGGCATCCGTAACCGCTGTCAGTGCCGCTACTTCCGCAGGTGCGAGCATATCGCCCACAGTGGCGTTGGCGCGTGCCTTGGCGATGATGTCGCGAATAGCTTCGCGCGAGGGCTGGTTGTTTTCATCCAACACGCCGTGTATCGCTTTGTCGTCAATAAACCGTGCATATGGTATTTCTTTTTCCCATGCACGAATGCGTTCAAGTCGTGTATCACGCCATTTCAGGTCTTCCTTGGTGGCGTGGCAGCTGGTATTTTCTGCCGTTAATGAATTAGTCATAAATGAATTCTTTCTTGAGGGTTATTTTATGATCGCTGTATTTCTGCAATCATAAGCGGCGCATTGGGGTGTACCATTGAGTGTAAAGGTTTTGAATCTATGTCTTCGGAATAATCTTCCGGGTCAGAACCGATCATGCGCACCTCACCAAATGGACGCAGTAACTGAAGCAGTTCTTCCTGAGAATAGAGAGTTCCTGAAATATAGGGTTCCCGTTTTTCAGTAAGACGGCGGTGGTTGAGTGTCGCATGACGATTCAAGGTTCCAATAAGAATACGACCGCCTTTCCTGGTGCAGCGTGCCATTTCCCGTAGCGCCCGTAAGGGGCTTGACACAAATTCGATGACAGTTACGGCGGTCACTACATCAAAGGCGCCAGTATCAAAAGGCAGAGATGCGCATATATCCCCTTTTTGGAATTGCAAGCCTTTTCGGCTGTACGAGCGTGCCTGCTGCAATTCCTCCTCCGATATATCCACGCCCACAACGTCATATCCAAGTTTGGCAAAAAAACGGCTCCAGTGTCCTGTGCCACAGCCAGCATCAAGTAGACGCGATCCGGTCTTCTCTGGTGAGAGAAACTGAAGGAGGTTTGCTTTTTGGACCCAGTCGTTGGCCATGCCCACCGGTGTCTCGTACCAGAAATCATAGGTCGTTGACATAGCGCTGAAGTCAAATGGGATTTTTTCAACTATGTTATTTTTAGTATTCATCAACCAGGAAGTTTGCTTTCCAATTAGAAGGTAACGATGCGGTCGCTGTCGCGTACCCAGGCCGCCAATTCCGCCATAGTGGCTTCGTGGGCGCCTTGAAAATAAGGTTCATTTTTGTAAATGCCGCAGCGGGCTTTGCAGGTGCCGCAGACTTTTACCGGGACATCTTTTCCGATAAGGTCGCGCAGCATCTTCCCAAGATCAAAGTAGCCCTCAGGCGGTTTGGCGGCGTCCCGCGCAAGGTCAACAGAATCGTTCATGAGGAATATGCGCGGCTTTGTTCCTGTTTCCAGCAGCTTATCCGCGAGTCTCAATGCATTCCATACCACATCGGTGCCGTCATAGGGTTGGCGATTTATAAGAATCAAAATATCCATCTTGCAGTTCCATTTCTATATTAGCCTCATGACTAAAAGGTTATCGTTTATGCAGTGAAAGGGCGAATTGTGGACACTTCGCAATGCATTGTGCACAGCCAGTGCAAGTCTTTATGTCTATATGTGCTACTGCATTTACACTGATGGCATCCTCAGGGCAAAAACTGATACAGGCGGCACAGCCGGTACATTTTTCTGTATCCACCTGTGCAACAAGAGGTGAAGTTGAAGCCTCGTGTTGAGCGTTGTTTGTGGCAGGCGGAAAACTGCCGCTGCCCATGCCGCCGCCGCGACCCATACCACTGCCACGACCCACGCCACTGCCACGACCCGTACCAACGCCTGAGCCAAAGTGGCTTGCCACGTTGGGTTGTGCTGCTGCTGTGAAGGCACCTTCCCTGTAGTTCTTGACAACATCACGGATAACACCGCTGACACCCACGATTACCTGAATTCCTGCGGCGCCAAATACCTGAAAGGCGTTGGGGCCGCAGTTACCCGTCAGAGCGACCTGTACCCCTTTTTCCGCCATCAGGCTGGCGGACTGGATGCCTGCACCGCCTCCAGAAACAATGTTTGGGTTTTCAATTGCCTCAACATCCATTGTTTCTGTGTCAACAAGCAAAAAATAAGCACAACGCCCAAATCGTGCGTCCACCTGGGCGTCAAGTCCGGGACCCGTTGCTGTTACAGCAATTTTCATGATACTATCCTTTCTTCACGACAGGGAGCAGGTGCCCGTAGGACAACAGCTTCCCGAATTGTTGGGGTTCGCATTTACGCTGAAGGCCGACATCATTTTTTCCATACGGGTAGCACCGCATTTTTCGCATATATGCCGACCCTTGGCATCTGCTTTCTCAAGTACCTCCATCACATGGCCGCACTTGACGCATTGGTATTTGTAAAGTGGCATTTTTGTATCCTTTCCGTTTGTATGTATTTTTGGTTTAGAGGAGTTTCTCAGACCCGGAGTAGGCTTCCTCCACCAATAGCACCACAGCGGCATGCCCCGGATGTTTGGGGGGATTGATGGACTTCATGTAGTCGAACAATTCGCCTTTGTAATGGTATTCAAAGGAACCTTTCATTTGATAGGATTTCCGTTCTTTGGTTATAAATAAAATTGCGCCACGGCTCTCGTCCTGGATATTCCTTTTGGTCTTGTCGAAGTAGTTGTCTGCCACTACGAAACGGTCTTTCCCAAAAAGGCCGACGCAACTCACATAGATGGCATTGGGAACACCGGTTTTGTCTACGGTTGTCAAAACTACCGGGTCTTCACGATCTTCCCAGGCCTTAAGTACGGATTCAGGTAATGCTGCCATTGTTATACTCCTTTTTCTTTCGTTTTTATGGACGCTACGCGTTTCGATGGTGCCGGGCAAAACTGTGCTGTCGTCTTTCACCGCAACAGCCCGGCATGAGAAATGCTTCTTGATTAAAGCGGCCGGCGGCGAATGCTGCGAGAACAGTCTCTACTTCACCACAGGTTTGCGGGATGATTTCAATGCCAAGGTTTAATAATGCCAGTTCCAGAGGACGAGAGATGGCGCCACAGATCAGCACATTCACGTTATGGGATGCCACTTCCTGTGCACGCGATTGCAAGCCGTCGGAGCGCATTTGAATGGTATATCTACCATTGCTAACCTCTTTTTCGACATCCGCAATCAGCAGGTGGGTTGCTGCGTCGAATACAGGGGAGATGCGTCCTTGCCATTCTGAAATTGCTACTCTCATGCCATTCATAGAACCAAAAATCGTGCCAATGCCATTAAAAAGTAGTATTGTTACTTCGGGGCAGGTCTTTATATGAAATTGCCCCGCAAGAAAGGCTATAATCGTGCGTATTGCAATGTATGATTTTCTATAATAATGCAATACGCATGATTATAGCCGTGCGTAATAAGGAATATACCATGCAGGAGAAACATCAGCAGACGCGACGCGATGCAATTGTTCTGGATTCTATCAATGAAGGGGTGTTCACCGTTGACAAGGAATGGCGGATCACTACATTCAATAATGCCGCTACGAAGATCACCGGCGTACCGCGTGATCAGGCCATAGGTAGTCTCTGTTGCGATGTTTTTCGCGCGGATATCTGCGAAAAGAATTGCGCGTTGCGTCGTACCATGTCCGAAGGTAAACCTGTCGTAAATATGACCGCCCATATTATCAATCACGAGGGTCAGCGCATACCCATAAGAATTTCCACGGCGTTGTTACAGGATGAAGCCGGGGAAGTAATAGGCGGTGTGGAAACCTTTCAGGACCTTACCCAGATAGACCAGCTGCAACGGGAGCTGGAAAACCGCTATACTTTTGAAGACATTGTGGGGAGAAGCCCTGCCATGAAGCGGCTTTTTGATATTGTGCCGCAAATATCGGCAAGCACAAGCACCGTGCTTATTGAGGGGGCCAGCGGCACGGGTAAGGAGTTATTCGCCCGTGCTATTCACAATCTGTCCCCCCGGCGAAAGAAGCCTTTTATTGCCATTAATTGTGGCGCACTGCCGGACACGCTTCTCGAAAGTGAACTTTTTGGTCACAAGGCTGGCGCCTTTACCGACGCCAAACGGGACAAGCCGGGACGTTTTGAACTGGCCCACGGCGGCACCCTTTTTCTGGACGAAATCGGCGATATTTCACCGGCCATGCAGGTGCGGCTGTTGCGCGTACTGCAGGAGCGCCAGGTGGAGCCTTTGGGCGGGGTAAAGGCAATACCGGTGGATGTGCGTGTGGTGGCTGCCACCAACAGGGACCTCGCCCAACTTGTGCGGTCAGGAAAATTCCGTGAAGACCTGTACTACCGCATTCGTGTGGTTTATCTGAAACTCCCGGATTTGAAACAGCGGCGGGAAGACATCCCTCTGTTGGTAGATAAGCTGATTGCGCGATTTAACCGATTGCAAGACAGGGATATTGCCGGTGTTTCCGATCGAGTGATTGCCCGCCTGATGGAACATGACTATCCCGGTAATGTGCGCGAACTGGAGAACATCATTGAGCAGGCCTTTGTGCTTTGCCAGGGCGGGATAATTGAATGTGAACACCTTCCTCTGGAGTTGCGTCCGCCTATGGCCGCCGAACAAGAAACAGCACAATCGGCAACGTTAAAAGACATGGAACGCGTTCATATTCACAAAGTCATTATGCGCTATAACGGGAACAGAAAAGAAGCGGCAGGTGCGCTGGGAATTAATGTAAGTACTCTGTATCGTAAGATTCAGGAAATTGGCATAGATTGCCCCGATACCGATGGTCGCGGGAAACGTCGTTCGTCATAATCGTGTTTTTTGCACGAATTTATCCGCCTCAAAAGTCGTATATTAATTCACGAATTTAGGTATACAATTGTAAAACGGCATGTTAGCGTCAAATTTCAATATTCTGTTTTGGGCATAATTATTGCTCGTGTCATGCCGTTATAGGAGTTCAAAGTGGACGCGGGCTGTAACCCTGTTGGACAGGTAGTTTACACACCTTTAATAGGTAGCAATTACGGGGATTACCCTTTTACGGCCCTATTTGTCGTAAAAGTTGGCCGTTCATACATTCGGTCGTGTGCAGTAGAAACCGAATAAGGAAAATCAATCATGAAGGAAACAGACGTATTGGTACTGGGTGGTCTTTCCGGAATCACAGCGGGGATCAGTTGCAGACGGCATTATCCGGATAAAAAAGTTACGCTTGTTCGCAAGGAAGGCACCGTCTTGGTCCCCTGCGGTATTCCCTATATTTACGGGACGGTGGGCGGTCCCCAAAACAATGTAGTGCCTGACGGTCTGCTTGAAAGCAATGGCATTGAGTTAATCAAGGACGAGGCCGTTACCGTTGATCGCGAAAAGAAACTGGTCACCCTGAAGCAGGGCGAAACCATCAAATACGAAAAACTGGTGTTTGCCACGGGGTCTTTGCCTATGGTGCCGCCCATTCCTGGTGTGGACAAAAAGGGTGTGTATCCTGTCAAGAAGCAATATGACTACCTCGATGAAGTGCTTGAGGTGATGAAATCAGTAAAAGACCTGGTGATTATTGGTGGTGGGTTCATTGGTGTGGAATTTGCCGACGAATGCCGTAAAGGGCGGGATATTAATGTGACCCTCATTGAGGCATTGCCACATTGCCTGCAAATGGCTATGGATGATGAGTATTGTGCAGAAGCAGAGGAAAAACTCACGGAAGCAGGCGTCAAGATACTGGTGAATTCCAAGGTGGAGTCCATTACGGGAGGTGATACAGTTGCCGGTGTAAAACTTGCAGATGGTACCGAACTGAGGGCGGATATGGTGATCTTGGGAATAGGTGCGGTTCCCAATACGGAGCTGGCCCAAAAAGCGGGGATCGAAGTCGGCGCACGAAAAGCCATTGTTGTTGACCGGTACATGCAAACGTATACAGACCCCGATGTATATGCCTGTGGCGACTGCGCAGAAAAGCGTTCTTTCTTCACCGGTCGTCCTGTCGGTGTGATGCTGGCGTCCATTGCCACGGCGGAGGCACGCATTGCCGGGTCGAATCTTTTTTCACCAGTACATCAGAACTGCGGCGCAATCAGTGTGTTTTCCACCATGATAAACGGGCGCGCTTTTGGGGTGGCCGGATTGACGGAACGGTTTGCCAGGCAGATCGGAATGAAGATGGTTCTTGCCACTGCTGAGGCAGCGGATACCCACCCTGGCGGAATGCCTGATTCATCTCTGACAAAGGTGAAACTGTTGTTTGCCAAGGACACAGGTGTATTGCTGGGCGGTTCCATTTCCGGCGGTCGGTCTGTTGGTGAAATGGTGAATGTTCTCAGTGCCTGCATTATGCATCGCATGACCGCCAACGATATTGCGCAATTCCAGATGGGCACCCATCCGGCGTTGACTTCATCTCCTATTGCATATCCTATTGTCACAGCGGCGTGCAAAGCAGTTCTCCCCCTTCGTAAATAAATTGAATGGAAAGGGGCATGTACTTTAAGACGGTCACTGAAGGTACACACTTCAGGGATGTCTGTTTTCTGTGCATGCCCCAAGGATTGAAGTCGTTCTATACATGAAAACATTTCTTGATTGTATTCCCTGTTTTATACGCCAAACCCTTGAAGCGGCACGAATGGCAACCAATGACCAGCATTTGCACGAGCAGATGCTGCGCGATGTTCTTCGGCTGACGTCGGAAATGACGCTAACAAACAGCCCGCCCCTGATTGGCCAACATATTCATCGGCGGTTGCGGGAATTGACGGGCAATAATGATCCGTATGCAGCAGTAAAAAGACATTTTAACCAGATGGCGCTGGATATGTTGCCGGAACTACATGCTAAAGTGGCCTCTGCACAAGACCCGTTTACTGCGGCAGTTCGTCTCGCCATTGTGGGAAATATCATAGATTTTGGCCCTAAAGGCGATATCACTGAAGCAGATGCCCTTGATGCCATTGCGAAGGCGTTTTCGGGAAAACTTCATGGGGATGTAAATGAATTTCGGAAAGAGATTGATCAGGCAAAGAAGATAGTGTATCTGGCAGATAATGCGGGCGAGATTGTATTTGACCGCATTTTAATCGAACAAATCCTTCCTAAGAATATCATCTTCGTAGTGCGAGGCGCACCCGTTATCAATGATGCGACGTGGGAAGATGCGATTCAGGCCGGTCTGACAGAACTGGTACAGGTGATAGACAACGGATCGGATGCACCGGGTACTATTCTGGGTGATTGCAGTACGGAATTTCTACACCATTTTAATGAGGCTGACCTTATCATCGCCAAAGGACAGGGTAACTTTGAAACCCTGAGTGATGTGAATGCCAACATTTTCTTTTTGTTCAAGGTAAAATGTCCCGTTATCGGAGAACATGTGGGATTGCCGATGGGCCTGCAGGTATTGCTAAAAAGACCTGTTGATATATTGGATGTATAGGTTATGGGGAAACAGGGTGCCGCAAATTTAGCGTGTAAGTAAAATGGAAGATGGGATGCGTGTGCTTTATCTCACCTGCTATTTTTTTGAATAAGTGCTAAAACGTGTTGCATTTGTGCGACTGTATTTTTGAATGGTAGTAATATTGCGACTTTTTGAACGGCAGATTGCTGGTTGTTCTTCCAGATATTTTGTGTAACATGCTGTTATTGTTGATATTGTGGTAAGATGGTTAAAAAGCGTTGGCTGGCATTGTACTTGCGTATCTTTTGGCAGCAGGTAGAGTTCTATCCGCAGGTTTTAGCATAGCAGGCGAGTCAGTCGCATTTTGTGTGAATCGCCACAACTTCACAGGAGTCAATGTAATGGAACAAGAGAGAAGAATGCCCTTGATTGGTGAAAAGGCCCCAGCCTTTGAGGCAGAGAGTACGCAGGGTCCCGTAAATTTTCCAGAGGATTACAAAGGCAGTTGGGTGGTATTTTTTTCCCACCCTGCGGATTTCACGCCGGTATGCACTACAGAGTTTATGACCTTTGCGTCCATGCAGGCGGATTTTGAAAAACTGAACTGCAAACTGTTGGGGCTTTCCATTGACAGCACCTACAGCCATATTGCCTGGCTGCGTACCATCAAGGAAAAAATTGAGTACAATGGCATGAAAGGGCTCGAAGTTAATTTTCCGGTCATCAGCGATTTGACGATGGAAGTTTCCAAGGCTTTTGGCATGCTTCAGCCTGCGGCCAGTACCACCCAGGCGGTGCGCGCCGTATTTATTATGGACCCCGATGCCATCGTGCGTGCCATATTGTATTACCCATTAAGCAATGGTCGTAACATGGATGAGATAAAGCGCATGATCATTGCCATGCAGCTTTCCGATAAGCATCAGGTGGCTACACCGGCAAACTGGCAGCCGGGCGACGACGTTATAGTGCCTCCGCCGGGTTCCTGCGGCAGCGCCAAGGAACGAGTGGAAGCACCTGCCGCTGACACCAAGGTGTTGGATTGGTTCATGGTAATGAAGAAGTGCCCGAAATAAAACAGGGCTGCCCGATATTGCAAATGGGGCGGCGGCAGCGAACACTTTTTATATTCTGGTGATTTTTGCTTGTATTGACTTTGGTTGCGGTATAAACCGCGTTAACATTATCACTGGAGGTGAACATGATGGATCTCTGCTTCCGCCCCATAGGTGTCATACATACGGGGCACACTTGTCCTGAAGAATCACCTATCCAGCCTGTGTATGCGCGGGGCTGCCAGGGCCGCGCGGAAGTCTTTCCGGAATATGCTGAAGGCTTAAAAGACCTCGACGGATTTTCAAATATCTACCTGATTTACCATTTCCATCGTGTAAACACCGTGCGGCTTTCAGTGAAACCCTTCCTGCAGGACGTTGAACGGGGATTGTTTGCCACCCGCGCGCCCTGCCGTCCCAATCCTATTGGCTTGAGTGTGGTGGAATTGCTCTATCGTAAAGACAATGTCCTTTATGTGGATGGCGCGGATATGCTGGATGGTACGCCGCTGCTGGACATCAAACCCTATACGGCACGGTTTGACTGCATTCTGAGAACACGCAACGGCTGGCAGGACGAACTGGACGAGTCTTCTGTACGTGAACGGACAAGCCGTGGATATCATCGAGGTGAACGAGATACAGGCGACTGGCCAGCGGCATCGGGACGTTAATGAATATGCCAGGGGCGCCGTCAGCGAAGCGAGTTTGATATAGCATAGACATAAGAGTCAGAATATCAGGGTAGATAAGCGTGCAGTGCAGCTGATTTTAAAGCGCTGCGATGTATCCGATATTCGAAAATGAACATTAACCTACAACAAAACCACAACGGGAACATGCACACATGTACATACCCAGCAAGATTTTCCTGACACGCGGCGTTGGCCGTCATCGTGAGAAGTTGTCCAGTTTTGAGATGGCGCTACGTGATTGCGGCATCGCCCAATTCAATCTGGTGCGCGTATCCAGCATCTATCCTCCCGGCTGCAAGTTTGTCAAGCCCGCAAAGGGATTGGCAGAGATGAAACCCGGCCAGATTGTGCATGTCGTCATGAGTGAAGTGGCCACCGATGAACCACGGCGGCAGCTCGCCTCTTCTGTGGGCGTGGCAATACCCCGTGACCCCAATCAGTTTGGGTATCTGTCGGAACATCATAGTTTTGGGCAGACGCGCCAGAAAGCCGGGGATTATGCCGAAGACCTCGCTGCCGAAATGCTGGCGACGGTGCTTGGCGTGGAATTTGATCCCGAGAAGAGCTGGGACGAAAAGCGCGAGATTTGGCGGATAAGCGGTAAGATCGTGCGCACAGCGAATATTACCCAAGCGGCGCTTGGCGATAAGAACGGACTTTGGACGACGGTCATTTCTGCTGCCGTGTTGCTGCCGTAGGGCGTCTGTTTCCAAAACGCCAGCCACCAACAATATGTAGGCTGGGTGAAGCGCAGTGGAACCCACCTTCCTGACTCAAGGGGCATAAAGACGCGGGAAAATTGGTTTTATTGAAGTAATCACCGTTAGCAGTGTTGGCAAGAAATATGGTAATATATCGGTAAGATCAATTAAGGCAGATTATTGTGTTAAATGGATTCCTGATAAATCGAACTACCAAACAGCGTGTTGCCATTGGCGACAGGATGGTTATTGGTCGCGGTGTAGACGCCGATTTGTGCATTGACGACAGGGTTGCTTCGCGCAGTCACGTCGAAATAGCGCGGGAGAAACTGGGATATTGCTGGCGTGATTTGGGCAGCCGGAATGGCACCCTGATAAATGGTGTCCATGAGACGGGCGGTAAATTGCGCGATGGCGACCACCTTCGTATCGGCGATACGGATTTGATTTTTGAACTTGAGGTATCTGGCCGCCGTGTGGAGCGGGTGCGCGAGCCGCAACCTTTCGAGGCGACGCTCATGCAGGCATCTGAAAGCAAGGAATTGCTGCCGGATTTGCGTAAGACCTGTGAGCTTCTGGACACGGTATACAAGGTGATGGGGGAGATCGCCGCAAATTACGACGCCTGTCGCCTTCAGGATCGAATACTCTCCACGGCGCTCCCGGCTATCAACGCCTATCGCGGCGCCCTGTTCCTTGCCAACGAACTGCTTGAAATCATTCCCTGCCCCCTGTGCGGCCATGTCCATTGTTATGTGGAAGGAGCACTTTCCCATGCAGAGCGGGAAGGGGTCACCATCAGCACCACGGTGGCGCAGCAGGTCTTGCACGAAGGCAAGAGCGTGTATCTCGAGGATTGTGAAACTGCGGACGAATCCCGTGTTTCCGAAAGTATTATGCGCCTGGCGTTGCGCTCGATCATTTGCGTTCCCCTCGCAGGTAAGTCGCGCATTCTGGGTATTCTATACATTGACACCAACCGTCCCGGTCAGCACTACGGGCAGGAGGATTTGTTGCTGGCCTCGGCGGTGGCCGCCAGCGCCGGTATTGCCCTCGAAAATGTATTCATGCACCGTGAAGTGCTGGAAAAACAGCGCATGGACCAGGATATTGAAACCGCCTGGGCCATACAGGAAGGCTTTCTGTGTCACGAGTGGGAGGTGGAGGACGGTCGTTTTGAAGTCTATGGCGACACCAGCCCTGCCAAAACAGTTGGCGGTGACTTCTATGATTTTGTAAAGCCTGATCCGGATACGGTGGGCATTTTGATTGGGGATGTGTCCGGAAAAGGGGTGCCCGCCGCATTGACTATGGCGCAGATGCTGGCCGAATTCAGAATGCTGGCCAGGGATATCGAATCACCCGCGGAAGTGCTGAAACAACTGAATGACCGGCTCGTGCGCCGAAGTCGGCGCGGCATGTTCTGTACCCTCACCTACGCCCGGCTTGATCTGAAGAGTGGCAGTCTCGTGTGGGCTAATGCCGGGCATTTGCCCGCATTGTTTATCTCACCCGATACCAATGCTTACAAGGGTGAGGCCAGCGGGCCGCCCCTGGGCGTGGTGGATGATGCGGTCTGGAGCGATGGCGCAGTAATGCTCGATCCGGGCACCACGCTGTTGTATTTTACCGACGGCATTATTGAGGCGCGTCCGCCCGGCGAAGACGGAGAAGAGTTCGGATTGAGTCGGCTTTGGGGAACCCCGGAATACGGCATTTCGCCAAAGTTTGTGCTGGACGATGTTACCGATGCCCTGCGCAGCCATTTGAAAGGCGCTGAGGCCCATGACGATTGCACCATGATAGCCTTGCGGTATCTTGGTAATGATTATGACGACGAGGGTTAAACTGCAGTTCAAATCGGACCCGGTGTTGCTGGAGTCCGTGCGGGCATTGACGGGGCAGTATCTGCGGCAACACAGTCTTTCAGAGGAACGCATACAGGAGGTGGTGCTGGCTGTGGACGAAGCCTGCGCCAATGCCATTCGCCATGCCTACGAAAACCAACCCACCAGAGAAATATCCCTGTCGTTTCGTGAAAAAGGTGCTTGCCTTGAGGTGGTGGTTGCCGACCATGGCCGACCCATGCCTGCGTCCGCACTGGCGCGCAGCAAAAGTAAGGATAAAAAGGCAAGTGCGCAAACGGTGCGTCCCGGCGGACTTGGTCTTAAACTGATGCACCGCATATTTGACGAGGTGCATATTACAACCGGCGAACAACGGGGCAACCGGGTGCGCCTGCGCCTGTACCTGTAACCGACGAAACAAAGAATCCATGTCTTTAATAAGTGAATATATCCTGCCTGGTGTTTCACCGGTGGTGTTCTGGGTCTTTGTGGCGGCAGCCGTGCTTATACAAGGCATCAGTAAGTCCGGATTTGCCGGCGGCGCCGGAGTGCTGTCCCTGCCACTGATGATGCTGGTCATGCCCGTGGACAAGGTGGCGGCAACCCTGCTGCCGCTGCTGATCCTGCTGGATATGAACGCCATTTATCACCACAGACAAAACAAGGACTGGAAGGTTATCCGCAGCATCTATATCCCTGCCATCGTTGGCATTCTGCTCGGTGCATTGGTCTGGTGGCGCATTGGCCATGCCGGCGTTGAAACCTATGGCGGCTACATCAAGCGTTTTGTCGGGGTCATGGCGGTCCTGCTGGCGTTCTACATTCTCGCCAAGGAAGTTTCCCTCGAATGGGTGCGGGACAAAAAGGCGGGTCCAGCTGTTGGCTGGGTTGCAGGAATTTTTGCAGGGTTTTCTTCCACCATCGCCCACGCCGCCGGGCCCATTGTAAGTCTCTATGTTTTTTCCCAGGGAATGGGGAAGACCCTGTTTGTGGGCACTGTGGCATGGACCTTCACCCTCATCAACCTCACCAAACTGCCTTTTTATGTTGCCGTGGACCTCATTGACTTTTCCGTACTGCGCTTTGATGTGCTGCTGATTCCGTTGGTGCCTGTTGGTTCCTGGCTGGGCAAATGGATGCACTACCGTGTGTCAGAGTCCATTTTCAACCGCATTATCATGGTGCTGACGCTACTGGCCGGGCTGCAACTGTTGTTCAACGTGAATCTTGTGAAAATGGCACTGGAAGCAGTGGTAAAGTAGACTGTGCCAGACAGCATTCTTATAGGGTCCGGCTGATCTGTCCTCTTCGTCTGATCAGGTAAACGCCCCCGTTTACTTTTTGGATTGCGATTTTTTGCGTTTGAGCCTATGGGCAGGGGGGGCGAACGTTAAATCCTGCAAACACTTTCGGTTTCTGTTAGGAGAGGTGTATCTGGTGTATGCCTCAGAACCCAAACAGGAGAAAGCGTATGTGGCTAAAGGAATCAGCATGGCGTGAAGGCTGGATGACAGAAAAGGAACGTAGAATGATGCGGCGATTTATGGCAGCAATTCGCCGGCTGTTCAAAGCAAGAGGGGTGCAGGAAACGCCGCTCCTTGCCATAAGGGTGATTGATGTGGGCATTCATTCCCTGCTCGCACGCAGACTGGAACTTGGACTGATGCCCACCGTGAAGGAAAATGGGGAAGTAGCCCTGGATGTAACCGGTGCGATGGCGGACCATATCGGCAAGACCAGGGAACGGCTGCGCAAAGCGGTGCGTGAACTGGAAGATGCCTGCACCCGCCTGGGTGCCCCGGTAGATGTGGGTATTGCGGAAAAATTGCTGCCCCTGGTACGGCAAACACGGGAACTGCTGCAATATGGCCCGCCAGAGGAAGAGTAGGCCATAGCACAACAAATAGTTGTTTTTTGTGGTAGGGTACGCTATATAATGTGGTTCTGACAGATGGTAATGGAAATACTATAGACGGAGGCGATTGTTATGAGAACAGTACGTGTATTGATCCTGATGGCATGTGTTATCGTGATGGTTGTGGGTTCCGGATGTGCTTCACGCCCCAAGCCGCCGCGGGGAGTGAAAGCCTTCGACCGGGACATGGAAGTGCTGGGCTATGATGCCGGACCTAAGTCCACCAACTGGAAACGGAACTGGCTGGGACAGACCGTGGTGGCCAGTGGCCCGAATAAGGGGCAGCGCAAGAAGGTGGGCATAACAGCAAGCGGCACCAAGGCACAACCGGGAACCATCGCCGCCGATACCGCATACTACCCTTTTGGAACCATCATGTATGTGCCGGGATACGGATACGGGCGCGTGGAGGATCGGGGTGGTTCCATTAAAGGCCCGGACATTATAGACGTCTTTTTCAAGAGCCGAAAAAAAGCCCTGGAATGGGGACGACAGCGGCTGCGCGTCCGCGTTTGGAAATGATGCGTCCATTGTAGGGTGGGTGAAGAGCAGCGAAACCCACCATCATAGCTGTTCACTTGAGATACGTATCCAAAAATTCCACCACCCGTGCCGCAATCGGTTTTCCGTTCAAATCGGCACGCCAGGGACTGTGTCCTTCTTCGGGAAGGGGATAGTAGTGGTGGGGAATGCCGAATTCTTTGCACTTCGCGTCTATGTTTTCGGCGGGCAGCAATGAAACGCCGACGCGGAAGTCTTTGCCGCCATGCACCGTCATAATGGGCGGCGATTGGGTTGAAAACAATTCAGGAAAGAAGTCCGCAGTGCCCCAAAGGTTGATGATGGCGGCCGCCCGTGCCTCAGTGTCAGGATTGTTCTCCGGAGGTGGGGGATAGTCGGCCCCGTCACTGGTAAAGGACGCCGTTGCAGACAATCCGGCGCCCAGCGCCGCAATGGCACCCGCGCTGCCGCCACCAATAGCGATACGGTTGGGATCAATCCCGTAGTCGTCGGCATGGGCGGTAATGTGGCGCAATGCAGTCTTCGCGTCTACAATCGCGGCATGGACGGCTTTGCTCAGATGATCCGTATAGTCCGCAGGCGCGGGTGGGTTATCTTTCATCAGGCGATAATTGATGAGGAAGCAGGCGTAACCGTGGGCAACAAGCGTGTGGGCAAGTGCGTTCAGACGGTCCTGTGTTTTCGAGCCGCCCTCAAAACCGCCGCCGTGAATCAAAATCACAGCGGGGTGCGGTTCAGCAAAATCGTCCCCAGGGTGTATGACATCCATCAGCAACGGCTGTAATGTCGGGGCAGCGTCTTCTTCTTCCGCCATATACCCACGGCCATATACGACATCACTGACGGACTGGGGCTTGCCCGTCGCAGGGGTGCTGCAGCCGCACAGGAGTAGGCCGATGATGAAAAACCAGCAAAGGATGCTATGGCAGTTACGCATAATCATGAAGCAGATCATAAGGGAAATCAAGAGGCTGCGTCCAGTTTCAGAGAAAGGGACACAAGAGACACAAGGGACTAAAGAGACAAGAGTTTCAGATAGGCCACAAACAGCGTTCTCTCTTCATCAATGTTTATGGCTGCTTCCCATTATTTGTCCCTTATGTCTCTTTTGTCCCTTACGTCCCTTTACCCAACAGAAAGGCAACCATGACAAACAATTACATCAATGAACAACGCTGGCGCAAGGCGCTGATCAATCACACGATAGACGAGGAACTCTCCAAAAGTTGGCTATTGCTGGCAGGCCGCGAAAAATTCGCCAATACCTGGGTAACAGACCGCAGTGGCCACCCCTGGCAGGTGCGCGATTATCAGCGTGGTTCGCTGGAGTCGCGCGCACTTCGCAAGGTGCATTGTGATGGCCGCGACGTCGGCAAGACCGCTGAAATCGAAATCATGGCGTGTTGGGCTATGGTAGCGTTTCCTGACTCGGAAATGATGATTGCCACCCAATGTGAAAACCATCTCTTTCCCCTCATGAACCGCCTGGTGCGCCGTTTCCAGACGACCCCCGAATTTGCGCCGTCGCTGGTGGAGATGCGCCGGTCGCCGTCCTGGCATTTTCGCTTTGCCAATAATTTTGTGTTATGGGGACGCATCGCCGGGCCGCGCGGCATCAACTTCCAGGGCATGCACGTAGACTTTCAGATTGTGGACGAGGCGCAGGAAATGACGGAAACGGCATGGGGTGAGTTGTATCAGGCGCTGAACGGCGGCGGACAGCGCTGGGTATATGGCGTGCCCAACGGTCTCCGCAACAGTTTCTACCGCATGACCTGCATGAAGGATTTCGAACAATACAATTGGCCGAGCAATCTAAACCCGGAGTTTACCCCGGAGAAGGATGCGGAACTGGCGCGGTTATACGGCGGACGCCGATCGCCGGGCTATGTGCATCGGGTGCTTGGACAGCACGGCGAACCGGCCCACGCTGTGTTTGCACTGGATGATTACCTCGCCTGTGTGGATAACGGGCTGAGCGACGTTGCCTGCGTGGTGCGCGAGGAGGATGCCTTTACCGCTCCCGAGGGCATTGTTCCGGGCAGGTACTATCTCGGTTGTGATTTGGGCTACGCCCGCGACCCCTCGGAGTTCATGGTGTACTGCGATGCGTCGCCCCATCTGGTGAATGTGCTGCGGGTGCGTCTCGAAGGGGTGAACTACAACCGCCAGCAGGAAATTATTGAGGAACTGGACCGTGCTTACCGGTTCCGGCGTATTGGCCTTGATGCCGGGAATAACGGACGTGCCGTTGCCCATGCGCTCATGGCAAAAGGACACGACTGGTGCATGAAGGTGGAGCCCATCGAATTCGGCGCAACCCTCGATGTGGAAGTCATGCCCGATGGTCGTCCGGCGCGACGTCGTGCCAAGGAATTCATGACGGAACTGCTGCAACGCCGTCTGTCGGAGCGCACTCTGGTGTTGCCGTCAGATAGAGACCGCGAGGCGCAATATGCGTCTCACACCTACACCGTAAATGCCCAAGGGCAAATCGTTTACACCAAAGGCGATGACCACATCATTGATGCAGACCGGTGTGCCCTGTTGGCCCACTACCTGGACACACGCGAGCCGGTAAGTGTGGCAGGCGTGTCACTGCCGATGGAAGTGATAGTGTTTTAGGCCCTTACGTCCCTTTAGTCCCTTACGTCCCTTTCCCGATAAACCCGATCGTTTCCAAAATCGGCCGCATACTCCCCTCCAGTGACCTTGGGTCGGGCGAGGGCAACGTGGGGATATTGCGTTTACTATACAGGGTGTCCACGAGTGTCTGGGCAATTTCGCGTACCTGGCTGCGCTCCAATACCGTATCAGCGTCCATAGCCGCGAGTGTGTCCAACGCGCACCACGAACTTTCCAATGCGCCCAGCATTACAGGCCAGTTCAGCCAGACCGGTGTTTCCTGATCGGCGAGTAATGCGCTCGGAAGTTGGTCGCCGTTAATGCGACAGAGCCGTTCCCGCTTTTTTCGCATGGAACTCAGATAGCCCGAAATGACCATATCGTTCAACGCGTCATGAACAGTCTTCTGGGCGTAATGGGTTTCTGCGGCAATCTCGCTGGGGTAGCCAGTGGTGTTGCTCATAAGGTACAGCAGGATTTCGCAGCGGGCGTTGACACCGAGCAGTGCGCGCATCCGAAGCAGCAGCGAGCCCGCGCCTTGGGCACGAAAGACGCCATGTTTTCGTTCCTGGAACGGGTCGCGTTGCCAGCACATCCGCTCGAATACGGGGTCGTACACAGCACCCAGCGCTGCAGGTCTGCCGTCCGGAAGTAAAAATAAGGGTTGGGGCGTGTCCGGGCTCTGGGCGGTGAACCTGCGGAACAAACGCCAGCGGGAACGGCGGTTGTTGCCCTGGATCGTAGCGGCGATGGCTGCAAGGACGGCCTTGCCCGTGAACAGTTCCTTTCGGAACAAGGTGTGCAGCCGTTGCACATTGATGAAGCGCTCGTAGCGCATAAGCCAGTTCAGGGCCTCGTCAAAAAGACGCGGATCATACCGGCCAAAGGTGCAGGTCAGCGCCAGGAGCGCTTCCGGATCCACCACAGCAGCGACTGCTTCGCCGCCATACCCCGGAACACCCAGCGCACTCCATTGACGCCAGAGATAGTCCAGGAGGTTTTCGAGCGCCTTATCCCTGTATTCTTTCAGCAATGCCGACATAGCCGAGGTTTTCCAATATCCTTTTCAGCGAATGCACAAAAGGTTCCGAATTATCGCGCAATACTGCCCAACGGGCAGCCATTTCAAGATCGTCACTGTTGGGATGCAACTGCATCAGATCGGTCAAATGCCGCCCACCCACATTGACTGCGGCGAGCAGCTTGAAATGAATCTGGTCGAGTCTGCTTACGAAATAGGCATGGACGTGGTTGCCATAATCGCGGCGAATCAGGCGCGATTGCAGCCCTTCCGGCAGGCCACGCTGAAACAGTCCCGCCTCATTGCCGCTTGCAGCGTTGTTAAGCCAGTCCAACGGCAGATCCAGGGTTTTGGCGACGGCGGTTGCCGCCTGCGCCAGTGCTTCGGGAAAGGGCGCCGGGGAAATCAGTGTCCCGTCCTCGGCCACAAAAGCGACAATATCCACGTCCTGCGTTGGACGGCTGATAAGTTCCCGTGCAAGCATGGCAGCCCCGCCGCAGACCACCAGGTGAACTGGCGCGGCATGCAGCAGTTGCAAATGCCCGCTAAGCAGTCGCAACGCACTTTCAAGTTCAGTGACCGATGTATTCATAAGAAACCCACTTGTATTCAGTGGGTATACTATAGCATTAGATGGTGGGAAAACACAATAGCGGTTAGTAGTAAAAAGAACGCAAGGGAAAAAGGGAGCGACACCAAAATGAGTCGCGGCAATAAACGTCAACACCGGCATCAGTACTGCCTGGATCCCTTATGTCCCTTGCGTCCCTTATGTCCCCTGATTCACAAAACTACACGCAATCTAACACTGCTGGTAGTGGGTTCCTGGTTCAACCAGGGGTTCAAGCCCTTCTATGTCCACTGTTTTCAAAACAGCAGGGCTTTGTTCGTTCCAGAAATTCTGCCATTCGTCCAAAGTCTTGAACGGTTCTGCGTCTCCAAGTTCTGCTTTCCAGATAACCGCCAGGGCCTCATGGGCATAATTTTCGACACGCAGGTCGGGATGATTAAAATTCTTCAGCAGGAGCGGGGTGGCCTCCTTCGCGCCAATGGCGGCCAGCGCGGAAGCGCCCGCAAGACGCACCACCGGTACGTGGTCGAGCATGCCGCGCATCATCAACGTCAGCGAAGATACATGCCGGTGCACGCCCAGCAGTTCCAGGCACTGCGCCCGAACATCACCGTCTACATAGGTGGCAAAAGTCTGGAGCAAGGGGATGGCGCGAACTGCATCAGCCTCTGTCAACACCACCAAAAGGACTTTGGTTAAGAAGGGCTCAAAGTTAACGTCTTCCACCAATTTCGCTATGTAGACATAAACCTTTTCCTCAGCGCACATGGTCGTGAGCGTACGCCTTGCCTGGTTGGCGTCAGCGGCGTTATCGGCTTTCAAGGTGAAGATCAAGCGATCGATCTCAATCCGTTCTTCGTGGGTCAGACCGGTCTCTTCCGTCAAACGTTGCTGCTTGCGTTCCACTCGCTTTTTCGCGGCTTCCAAGTCAAAAGCGCCCGTCTTATCGTTCTTCTCAATATGTTTGATGCTTTTCTTGGGTATTCTCTGCTGCCGACCGCCGATGTCAATGTAATGAAATTTGTCATCAGAGCGCAAAAGTGTCCCATGGACAGCCACCTCGCCGTTCAGGAAAAAGGTGTCCGCTACTCCTGTCACGCTTATCGTTGCGGCGATCAAAACAAAAAAGGCTATCTTACAACGTACAGTACCAATATTCATCTTCCTGATTTCTCCAGAAGTAAATTAACAAAGTCAAATTACAAAAAAAGTATTCCGGCTGTCTTACCCCATTTTCTACAGGGCCGAAATACTTCAGCCCTGCAGATAATACAGGCGCTGGCATATACGCCAGTGAAAAAGCGAGATTTACTACACGTCTATGCTGCGATAGGTGACCCGCTCAAAGAAGGAACGGGTAGTGTCTGAGGGCGCCCAGAAAGTACGCACTCGCGGATCATACAACATGGTGAAGGATTCATTGCCTTCCTGGTCGGGGCCGGGCACCAGCACGCCCAGGTCTGGCGCGATGAACGCACCGCGCACTTCCATTTTACCCTGGGTAAAAGAGCCTTTGCGTGCCCTGCTTCTGGTGATCGCGAAAATAGCGTTGTTACTGTAAATCAGCCCGTCAAACCGTACCTTGCTGTTGTCCGAGTTCTGAGTACGCGCCATCTCATCGTCCCACCACATCTGACGCAGGGTCTCATAGTCCATCCAGTAATCTTCCGGGTTCATGTAATGATAAGCAGCGCGATCCATAATGCTGTTAGGATCAATCCCACGGTCTATAAGGTGGTCAACCAACAATTCCGATCCGTCTCGAAGGTAATGCACCGCATGCTCTTCCTTGGTTTTACGGGTCCACACGTAGATGTTGTCCGGCTGGGTCTCCCGTAATCCATAGAAGCGGGGAATATAATTGGGATCCGCAATGGCTTTGTCCAATTCTATGCTATTGAACAGTTGCAGCTCGGACTGGGTGAAAGAGAACTGCTGTCCCTGTCGGGGCACCACATTGCCGCTCGCGTCAATCATGGTATCTTGAATTTCACCGGCATCAATCACACCCGGATCAAAATAGCCGTAGTTAATAGTCTCATTTTTTCCGTCTATTTTTGTCGTTTTCGATTTATGCGCTTCCCGCGCCCGAATGCTGTACGCCGAATTGGGGTATTGTGTCCCGGGTGTTGACTGATCGCTGAAGTTTTTGCCGCGTATGGTCAGGTAATCGCCCATCAGTACGCTGCCGCCGGTAACCAGACCGAAGGCGTTTTCCGTTCCGTCTGCCGCCACGCCGAACTCGCCCGGCGCATCCGCATAGGTGACATCACCCGTGATGTAGGTGTTGCCGCGCACAAAGACCTGGCCGCGTCCCTTAACCTTTCCCTGGATGACGAGGTCGCCATTGATGGCCACTTCGCCGTCCAAAATGATGGGGTTGGCATCAGTTCCCACCAGCACCACATTGCCGTCATACCGTCCACTGGAAGCAAGATCCGCCATCGCGCCATTGGAAGCAGCAGGCAACGCTGGCTGGTCATAGACATCACCGGGCAGAACACCGTAGGCGATGCCGCCCTGCACCGACCCGTTCAGTCGGTCCGCAATCTCCTCAAACTCACTGTCGTCAATATACCGGTCGCCGTCGTCATCCGGATAAGGCGCAGGGAAAGTCTCTGGAAGCGGCCCATCGGTCATCAAATCCGGGTCGGTAGGATAGTTGGTGTACAGGCTGTCGAAGGGTTGCGGACGTCCGTCGCCGTCAACACCGCTGTAAGTCAATTTCTGATCACCGATTAAATCGCCGTCGCCGTCCTGGTCCAATGTGCCGTCATCTGTGCTAAAAGCGAAGCCTTTGAAACCCTTACTGTTGGAAATATCGGTAGGAGAGAGTGGTTTATAGGTTTCATTAAATACATTGCCGCGGGTATACACGGAACCTGCAACATTAGAGTCGGCTGTATTTGTGCGGTAAAGCAGCGCCTCCAGGGAGGCGACTTTGACGCGGTCGAAAGTGCCAAACAATTCAGGATCAGTATTGTTCCGTTCATCCACCGAATAAAATCCGGCGTGGCATAGGATGCAGTTGATGTTGTTCGCCAGCACGCAATACTCAAATCCGGCAAAGGGCTGGCCGCTGATGCGGACGGATTGTTCCACCCGCTGACGCATGCCACCCTTGTTGCCCAGCGCCTGTATGGCCAGATCGATGCCGTTGATGGTGTCTCTGCGCTCAATGGTGATGCTGTCCACGGTAACGCCCGTGGCGGGATCTATCACCAGAGGGCCATCGTCAAGCAGTTCAACCGTACTGTTGGCAGGCAGTATGCCGTCAATGAAGAAGCGGTAGGATGCAAGGTTGCCGGTAGTATTGCCGTTGCCGATAACATACTGGTTCCAAAGCCGTTCAATGGCAAAATCAATGCCGCCCTTGCAGGCTTCTTCCACAACGTGAATGTCGGCCACCCTGTTCGTGTTGTTAGTTGTAGCGGTCATCATTTGGCTGACAATGCCGAGTGCGCCCAAAATGACAATGATCGCAATCAGCACGAGTATCATCGCAATACCGGCCTCGTCTTTGCGCCTGTTTTTCATAAGTGATCTCCTTATTTCGTGGGATATTCCACGCTAGTTCATCAAAAACACATCGCTCTGCAAATTAAATTGGGCAGTCCGGTCTTCCAAGGATTCGATGGGCTCTTCTGTCCGCAACGTAATCCTCAGAATGGTGTTATTGTCACGTAATTCAAATCTGGCCTGTGTCACCGAATTTGCGGGGCCAACAGTTTTTTCTTCCCCGGACTGGATGCGGATAACCTGGCGCGTGGCCTCGTTGAAGGTCAAGGTTATGGGCGGCGAAAAGGCGGTAAAGTCTTCGTTGATGGGAATTTGATAGGTGAAAGAACGGTTATCGGTGCTTGTTTTTGCGCCGACTACACCCACGGGCAGGGAAAGTCCCGTTGGCGCCTGTTTCACGGCAAACTCCGCTTCGCGCGTGATCATCATCATGGCAGAGCGTGCATCTTGCTGGATAGTTCTGAGTGCCTGATTTAGTTCAATGGCCTTGGAAGAAGACTGCATGGCAACCAGCCCCAGCGCACTGACCACCGTAATCAACCCGGCTGCGATCATCACCTCTATCAGCGTAAAACCATTTTTTACATGCATAACAGATGAACCCTCCTATCGGTTCGTAATAATGGAATTTAACTCAAATTGCAAGGTGTGACCTGTGAATCCACGCCAGGTCGTACTTACTCTGACATAAAGGGGATTGGTGTTCAGGCCGATTACTCCTGCGTTCATTACGGCGGGAACGCCATTTGCATCGCGTAACTCCAGGACGAATTCTTGTTCAGGCAGGGAGAAAAAACCACCATAGATTTCCATGGCCGCCGGGTCAGTATCAATGTCCTCGATGGATGCAGGAAAATTCTGTACCCAGTTCATCAAGGCGCACGGAAACAGAATCGTACCTTCGGGGCACATGTCGCTGGTTGGCTGGAAAATCGCAATTTGTCGCATGGTGGACAATACGGATCGGCAGGCATTCATGGCGCTGGTGCGTTCTTCCTGAATTCTGATTGCCGAAAAGGAACTGACCAGGCCCTGCGCGGTGGCGGCCATAACAATCACAAAAATAGCAAGCGCCACCATGACTTCCATCAACGTGAAGCCTGAAGTGGTGTTTGACCTACCCTTCGATCTTTCTCTGAAAATGCCATGATCCATAACAAAACCCTCATCAGTTTACAGGCCAGACGCGTATGTTGTGCATACCATTACGGACGCAAACCACCCGCGTCACTGCACACACAACAAAGACTTTCCTAACCCGGATATAACTGGTACTGCTCAGTTATAAACAAAATGATACAACTTCTATTCCATGCTACTAGAAATATACCATCTGCCAGGGCATTTTGTCAATAAAAAAAAGGTACGGGTTCATGGTGATGGAAGCGCAGGCTGCCGTTGCCAGACTGCTGACAGGACGCTGGCGGTGATAATGCAGACAAAGACAAACAAGGCGGCAGGCACCGCGGCGCGTTCCGTAAGGTGTTCCAGGGCGAGTACCACGCCCAGACCGGCATTTTGCATGCCGATTTCGATGCTGAGGGTGCGGCGGCGGCGCGTCTCCATGCGGAACAGGGCGCCCACCCCGTAGCCCATGCTCATGCCATAAACATTGAGAACAAGGCAGGTAATCAGCACCACGCCGGTCACCGAAGCGAGGTAGTCCCGATTGAGGGCGATGACCATGCTGCAGATGCAGATAATGAAGGTGGCGGAAATGGCGGGGAACACGGGCAGGATGGGTTTGATTTGCTTGCCGAATTTTATCTTTATCAGGAAGCCCAGGGCGAGCGGGAGTATGACAGTCTGTACCACGCTGTAGAACATGGCAAGGAAGGAGACGTCCATCCGCGCACCCGCCAGCAGCAGGGTCAGGCCTGGGGTCAATAATGGACATAACAAGGTGGACACCGTGGTCAGTGATACGGAGTACGCCGTGTCCGCTTTGGCGATGTAACTCATCACATTGCTGGCCATGGCGCCGGGCGCGGCCCCGGTGAGGATGAGACCAACGGCAAGTTCGTCGGGCAGACCCATGATCTTCGCAATGACGAACGCGCCAAAGGGCATGATAATAAACTGGGCGGCACTACCCACAACGACAATCCAGGGGTGGCGTGCGATGCGCTTGAAGTCTTCCATGTCCAATGCCACGCCAATGCCAAACATGGTGAGTGCGAAGAACCAGTTCATGCCATGCTTGAACGACATAAACGGCGCAGGCACAAACCACGCCAGCACCCCGAAGGCCAACACCCACAGGGCAAAGTAACGGGTGTAGAATGTGAGTATACGGTTTAACATGGTTATTCTTTGTTAATGGACGGCATGGACAAGATATTTGTTCCATCGCATTTTCTTGTCCATCTTGTCCATGCCGTCCATACTGTCCATACCGTCCATTGGTTGCGCGCCCACAGTGTACCACGTTGTTCCTGTGGGCGCGCAACTGCTCAAAAAATGGGGACTGGCACAAGCGACGTAGGAGACGAGCCTGTACCTATTTTTTTAGGCGGCCTTGAGTTTCTTCACCAGCCGGCTGATCCACAGGTTCAGGAAGTCTGCGCCCAGCTCGCGCACCAGGTCAATGCCCTGGGCACGCGCGATTTCGATGGCGTGTGTACGCGCAAAATCGCGGGCATTCTCCTGCTCCTCCGGGGTGAGCCCGTCGCCTGCTTCCTTCAAAGCGCGCACATACTCGCGGTATACCTCCTCCACGGCGGCTTCGAGGGCAAGCAGCGCTTTCTTGTAGCGGCGTCTCTTCAGCGCCCTGAACCAGGCACTCGCCTTCATCAGCGACCACACGCCGCCAATAAGGGTGACGCCGAGGGTCATCACGGTTTCCGATGTAAGTACATCCAGCATGTTCATTGTGGTTCCTCCTTGTTGTGGGTTGAAAAAAAGGGACTGGTAAAGCACCTACGCTCCCCGTTCCCAATTGTCAATTATCAATTATCAATTTCCTCATGTCCGCATGCACGTGGCCGTCCTTGTAGTCATCCTTCACAAAATCAAAGTGCTGACGGCACAGGGCGCCAAGCACTTTCTGGGGCACACGGGTGCGGTTACGCGCAATTACAGCGACCAGATCCACCGCGATGCCGCCGAATTCCGCCAGGTGTTTTGAACGCCGTGCCACGCTACCGCCTTCATCGGTCCAGCCATACCGCGCCGCGATCCGTTTCAAGTCCTCCGGCGTGCGCACAGCATCGGTGATCAGAATCCACACTTCCTCGCCGTATCTTGTACACAGATCGCGTCGCGTCTTTTCCAGCGACAACAGCACACTCGCATGCACCATGGCGAGACCGTCACGGTTCTCGAATTCCCGCAGTTTGAAATGACTCACAGATTCCCCGTCAAGCAGGGTCAGCAGCGGGATGTTGTTGCGGTCGGGAATGGGGTTCATAGTCGTTTCCTTTCACAGTAGTTAAGGGACAAAAAGGACGCAAGGGACAAAAGGTAGGGAACAAACGTTTGCGAAAACGGGGACTGGCACAAGCGACGCAGGAGACG
>CAZBNU010000024.1:0-29131 GCA_964493075.1 uncultured Nitrospirales bacterium
ATTTGGTCAAGATGGTTACGGAATGGTATCAGGTTGCCTGGAAGCAGCATGTGAAATGATCTTGGGCAACGCTATATTTTGTCTCACATTGTCGGACGAGTCGGACATGTCCGACGGGAGGAGATTGTAATACTTGTGTTATTCCGGGGTATTCGGAAACAATTCATCGTCTACAAACAACGGATCGTTCGGATTGGGCACATGAAAATAGAGGTGTTCGCAGCCGGGGTCGGCGAACTCTGTGAGGGTCAGTGTTTGTGAGATTTTTCCGGGGTAGAACACTTCCGGTCGCCAGACGCCTACTTTGCAGGCCAATCCTCCGGGCCGGACGGAGTCGTCGGGGGTGGGGCCTTCCAGGCTTTCCGGGTCCATGGCGTACAGCCGTGGGGCGATGTCTTTAAGGTCGTTTTCTTCGCGGTGCGGGTTAAGTCCGAAGAGTTGCGGGCCGCGCATGATGGCGACACGGCCAATCTGGGAACGGCGTCCTTTCACGAATCGCCATTTCATGGGCAACGTAACCTGCACCTCGTCCCCCTGTTTCCAGGTGCGTTTCAGATCGCATAGGGCGCCCGGCTGTATTTCGGTTTCGATGGGAGTGCCGTTTATCTTGACTTCCGGTTCCGCGCACCATTTGGGTATGCGCAGGGACAGGGTAAAGGCGATTTCCTTTTCCGGCGCAATTAGGAGGGTGATGTTTTCTTTTGAAGGGTAATCCGTCTTCATGGTGAGTTGCAGGTTGCTGCCGTCTGGCAGTTTGGTTTGCGCATCATATTCCGTATACAGATTTACCAACGCCCCGTCCTGGGTCTTGTACACAATGTATCCCGGCAGGTCGGCGATGCCGCGTCGGTAGTTGTCGGGGCAGCAGTAGGTGTCGCCGTCGAAGTACACGCGGGGCGCTTCAAAGCCGGTGTAGTAGCGCAGTTTGCGTCCATCGGGCGATTGCGCGCCGAAGAGTGTGTTATAAATGGTGCGTTCCATGATGTCGCCGTAACGCGGGTCGCCGGTCTGGCGTAACAGTTCATCGTAGAACCGCAGTTGATACACTGTGGCGCAGGTTTCCGCCAGATTGTTCATGCCCGCCTGTGTGTTTTGCCAGCACTCGTGATCGCCGCAGCCGCCGGAGATGGTGAGGCCGTTGTCTTCCAGCATGAACTGGAGCACCCCATTGCTCATGGCGCGTAATTCAGGGTTCTCCATTGTCGGGTCCAGGCGCAACTGCACCAAACATTTATCGAGATAGCCGTAGATATGGCCGTCAATGGGCCAGTGCCGTCCGCATACAATGGGCTTGGTCCAGTGCGCCATATCCAGCACGTCCAGAGCAAACTGTTTGTATTTGTCCTCACCGGTGGCATCGGTCAGTAACAACAGGGCATCTGCCAGTCCGGTGTTCGACATGACCGGATTCAGATCGCCGTCATAGCATCCCGGCGGCGGTGTTTCCGTTAGACGGGTTACGAGATAATCCGCTAGTTTGCGAGCCACGTCGAGGGAATCGGTACGCTGAAAAAGAAGGCCGTCGTTCGTAAGCCCGATGATGATGTACGACAACTCATGCACGTCCCAGAGTTTCTTGATGCGTGCGAGGGGACGCATCAGACCGATATAACCGTCCGGTTCCTGGGTAGCGATCAGCGTTTCCACAATATGCTTTTTCAGTGCAATGAGTTTTTCGTTTTGGGTGTGATAGGCCAGCCGCACCGCCGCATCGAGGAACATTCCGGTTCCTATAAACCCGCCCATCTGCTTGCGTTCCTGAAAGGGCGCAAGAAAGTCCTTGTCAATGTCCACGGCAAGCAGGTTATTGTCCACCGTAATGTCAATGCGCCGCCCGATCTCGCCACCGACGGAGATTGCATTGGGGGCAATGGTCGTGAGGGGTTGGGCAAAGGCGAACGAACTTAATGCCAGCAGGATCATAATCAGGGTTGCGTTTTTCATGATGCAGTTTCCTCTTCAGTGTAAAACCATTTGCGCGGGTCGAACATGCGGAACGGGTTCTGGCCACGATACAACCATTGATACAGTAGAATAACTGATGCTACACCCACCGAATAGATGACTTCAACCCAGACCCGCAGCCGGAACGTCGCGCCGGGGAACATGGTGTTGATATGCCACGGGAAGTTCCAGACCGGCCACAAGTACATGTGGTGGGTGGCATCGCCTTCTGAAGAGTAAAAGGTGAAAGCGTCGAGGCAAAGGTGGGTCATGCCTCCTAGTATGGCGAGTGCAAGCAGACGCCGGAAGGTCAAGGTTGCGTCTGGCTTGAACCACCGCAGCAGTACAAAGGCAAGGGTTGCCAGCATAAGGCTCATGGCGACTACGCCCACGATGGTATGGGTCCAGATGCCGTGCGCAAAAAATGGGGAGAGTTTTCGCAACTGGGAATCGAAGTCGGGGGAGTAGGCGGCCACCGCGATAAACAGCGTTTCAAAACGGTATTCCCGATAGCCCACCGCACGGCCTGCAAGGTAGCCGGTACAGAAATGGATGGGGCTGTTCATGGTTGTTTGTCCGAGGTGGGGGACAGGAATGTCCCCCCTCCGATGTTGTTAAGATGGTCTTTTATGGCATCCACCGCTTTTTCGCGGCGCAGCAGGGACATGTGGTCGGCGTCCGACACAATGACTATCTCCATGTTTGTGGTCGTTGCCGCCATTTGTTCCGTGAAGGGCCGTAGCGGGTCGCGGTCGCCTACAATTGCCAGAGCCGGTAGGGTGTTTGCCTGCAGCGCCTTTGCTTCAATGCTGAGTTCAGGCATGGAGCGCAGCGCTGCGGCAATGGCTTTGTTGTCGTTCATGAACTTCAGGCCATAACTCACGATGAGCCTGTTTTTCCAACTTACCTTTTTGCCGATGGGCGTCAATTTTTCTGACAGGGCGCGGTAATTGCCACCTTTTTCCAAGGTCGCGGCCATGTCTTCAAAGAACTGGAATTCTTTTTCCGGTTCAGGTGTCCATCCCGAGGCGCATATCATGAACGACAGCAGCCGATCCGGATGGAGCGTTGCCAGTTTCAGCACGATAAACCCGCCCATGGAATACCCCAGTACATGCGCTTTTTCAATGTTCAGATGGTCCATGAGCCGGATAATGTCCTCACACATTTCCGTGCCGTAAGATTCCGGATCATAGAGTTTTTCGCTGCGCCCATGTCCCCGATTATCCAGTGCAATCACCCTGTAGTTTTTTACCAGTTGTGCGGTTACGCTGCGTGCATCGAAATTTATACCGGAATTCACTGCAAGGCCATGCACCAGAATAACAGGCGTTCCCGTGCCAGTTTCCCGGTAGTGAATTCTTGCACCCTGTGAGTTAAAGTATTGTCCCTCCGGATTCATTGCTTGTGCAGCATGTATGCGATAGGCAATCCCTGCGGCCAGAGCCAGCACAAGGAAAACGGCAATACTTAAAACGCCGAGGATAAGTTTTTTCTTCATGGACGGGGCTCCTGTTTCTGGGTGCTTATAATAACAGGATGGCGAGGCATTTTCTATTTTGGATCCGCGATTTGTGTTAGGAAAATATTGTGAATGAAATCGTTGGCTAGTTTTCTTTATACTGTTAGGGAGGCGGCAGTGCCGGAATACAACATCAGCAAAACCCTTCGGAGAAGTATGGATGAACAAGAAAAAACGGATATTGGAGATGTCGGAAATGAACAAGGTCGGCGCAATTGTGCTGGGCGGCGGCAGAGGCACACGCCTTTACCCGCTGACAGCGGTGCGGTCAAAGCCCGCCGTTCCTTTGTGTGGACGTTACCGTCTCGTGGATATTCCGTTGAGCAACTGCATCAATTCCGGCATCAACCGCATCAGTGTATTGACGCAGTTTAACAGTCATTCCCTGAACAGACATATTAACAGTGCCTATCGTTTTGATTCTTTCAGTGAGGGGGAGGTGGAAATACTCGCTGCCGAGCAAACCAATGAAACCGGAGACTGGTTTCAGGGAACAGCGGATGCCGTGCGCAAACACCTGCTGCACATCCGTCAACGCGGCGTCAGTCATTTCCTGATTCTTTCCGGCGATCAACTGTATCGCATGGACTATCGCGATTTGCTGCTCACCCATCTCGAGAAGGATGCGGACATTACCGTTGCCGCATTGCCTGTTGACAGAAGTGCGGCGCGCGGCTTCGGCATCATGAAGGTTAATGGGCAATGCGGCATCAAGCGTTTTGTCGAGAAGCCCACCGATGCTGCTGTGCTGGATTCGCTGGTGACGCCCAAGCAGGTATTTGACCATTTTGGGTTGGATGCGGACGGCAAAGAATTTCTTGCCTCCATGGGTATTTATGCCTTCAAAGCTGATGTGCTGGAAGACCTGTTGTTGCGTAATCCCCAGTGGGTTGACTTCGGAAAAGAATTGCTTCCCAATTCCCTGAAAAGTCATAAAGTAGTTGCCCACATGTTTTATGATTTCTGGGAGGACATTGGTACGGTGCGTTCCTATTTCGATGTGAGCATGAAAATGACATCGGCAAATCCCCCCTTCGCATTTCATGATCCGACCAAAATGATTTACACCCACACCCGCATGTTGCCAGGCGTTCGTATTACTGATGCCACCATTAAAAATGCGATTGTGTGCAGCGGCAGTCGGATTCACAGCGCAACCATTACGGATGCAATTATTGGGATCAGGAGTATAATACGAAGCGGGGCAGTTATTACCAAGAGTATTATTCTTGGCGCCGATTATTTTGAAGACCCCAAGGCATTGCCCGCAAATCCTATCGGAATAGGCCGAAATACCCAGATTTCACGCGCTATTGTGGATCACAATGCGCGAATCGGAAATAATGTCATCATTAAGGGATCCGATAAATTGCAGGATTATGATGGTGATGGCTATGCCGTTCGCGATGGCATTGTTGTTGTACTCAAAGAAGCGGTTATTCCTAATGGTGCAAAAATTGGGGCTGTATGACTTGAAATCACATCCGTATAATTGGTACAGTCTGTAGAGTAGTTCGTTTAGGCAAGTAGTTTTTACCTAACAGGAGGCAGTTTCATGCAGACATCCCTGATTATCGAGTCAAATGGTTCAGGCAAAGAAAAATTGGAGGCACTATTGCAGGAAGGTTGGACGGTTTTTTCTGTAACGGCAAATCATGGCAAAAGTTACAACGATTTTCTTGTTATCCTTGAGCGGGAGTAGCATCGTTATCTGGCAGGTGTGGTATACTGTCGCAAGTAACATTTGAAGACAAAAGGAGATTGCTGTGAAAAGAATAAACATGCTGTTGGCGGGACTGGCGATTGCCAGCATCTGTATTGTAGTTCTTAACGTGGTGGGTGTGCCGAGTCGTATTACCGACGAAGACCAGCAGCGCCGCGATAAGGTAAGCCTGCGCCTGGAAAAAATCCATGCGGAAGAAGTTGCTGCTGCCGAGGAAAGTGGTGCGGAAAAAGAGTCTGCGCCGCAAGATTCCGAGACTGCAGCAGAAAAACCAGAAGAAAAGAAGGAGGACGCTATGTGGCCTGAAACAGCCCCGGATACATTCAAGGTAAAGTTCGAGTGCACCAACGGAGAGTTTACGGTGGAGTGCACCAAGGACTGGGCGCCCCTGGGCGTGGAACGCTTCTACCAGTTGGTTCGCGAAGGCTTTTTTGACGATGCAGGTTTCTTCCGTGTCGTTCCAAACTTTGTAGTGCAGTTTGGCCTTGCCTCGGACCCGCAGGTGACAGCGAAGTGGCGGACCAAAACACTCAAAGATGATCCGGTTAAACAGACCAATGCGCCGGGCACCCTCACCTTTGCCACCTCCGGTCCTAATTCGCGCACCACCCAGTTGTTCATCAATTTGGCAAACAACGCCAGGCTTGATGGCATGGGTTTTTCGCCTTTTGGAAAAGTGATTGAGGGCATGGATGTGGTGCAGAAGATTAACTCCGAATATGGTGAGCGTCCCCAGCAGGGCATGATTACCCGCGAGGGCAGCAGTTATCTGCGCAAGAATTTCCCGAACCTTGATTACATTACCAAGGCAACCCTGGTGAAATAAATTTAAGAAGATTTGGTTGTCCGGCCCGGTATTCCTTCGTCTCCGGGCCGGGTATTTTTTTCGTAGCAACATCGCCGCAAACTAATCTACAATTAAGGAGATACCGTATGCCCTCAATTGCCATTGTCGGTGCTTCGGCGGATCGCACCAAATACGGAAATAAAGCAACACGCGCTTTTGCCCAGGGCGGATGGACCGTGTATCCGATCAATCCAAAGGAAGAAACCGTTGAAGGCTTGCAGGCGTACAAGCGTTTGGCGGATGTGCCAGAACCCATAGACCGGATTTCCCTGTATGTACCGCCAGTGGTTGGGATGGGGATGCTGGATGAAATTGCTGCAAAGAACCCAGCGGAATTATTTCTCAACCCCGGGTCTGAAAGCGAGGAACTGGTGACGGCAGCAAAGGCACTCGGCCTCAATCCGATACAGGCGTGCAGTATTGTGAATATCGGGCTCCGCCCTGATATGTTTCCCGACGCATAAAATCGGTAAAGGACAACCTTGATAACAGGCGTGTAAAATCCCTACAATATAGGTGCGCCTGTTTGTGGGCGTTAATGCTGTATCGGGAGGAAGTCCGACAGTATACACTCTTTTCGGGGGATGTGCGCAATCTACTTATTTTCTTCGCGGAGACGAAACATGTTAATAGATGTAGCAGCCGTATCTCATATCGGTAAGCGAAAAGCGAAAAACGAAGATTCCTATGGCGTTTACGACGACAAGGAGTCGGGATTGCGACTTTTCAAGCAAGGCATGCTTGTTGCCGTCGCCGATGGACTTGGCGGCCACATAGGCGGTGATATTGCTTCCAAACTTGCGGTGTCCCTTGTGCGTGACTTAATTCGTGAGGATCCGCCAGCCGAAGTGGATCGGGATTCAGAGCGCGAGGACACCTACTATCTTGAACTCATAGAGAAATTGATGATTCGAGCGAATGAGAGTATTTATAAAACGAATCTTGATCTTGTAAAAGGGAAGCGCCCTATGGGTACTACGCTTTGTGTGGCGCTCATTCGCCCGAGTCAGATTTATCTGGGGAACGTAGGCGATTCGCGGGCCTACCTTTTTCGCAGGGGACGGTTTGTAGCCCAGACTCAGGATCACAGTTGGGTGGACGAGCAAGTCAGGCAAGGGCTGATGACTCAGGAACAGGCGGAGAACGATAAGCGTAGAAATCTATTGACCCGTAGCATTGGCACCCATCCGGAAATCGAAGTGGATACATCCCAGTGGCGCACTGAACCAGGCGATCAACTGTTGCTGTGTTCTGATGGCCTTATCAACATGGTGCCGGACGGCGGTATTGCGCAGGTGCTCGATAAACCCGAAATGGCACAGCAGAAAGCGGAAACCCTTGTCGATCTTGCCAACGAAAACGGCGGCAGAGATAATATCACAGTTGTACTGGCTTCGATAAATCCTGATAGAAAACAACTGCAGCGACAGAAGCGCGCGGCCTGGTTTCATGAGAATGAGAAAAAGATTAAGAATGGTATCTTCATGGCGCTTTACGGTCTTATTTGTTTGATTATTGGTTATGTGCTTGGTGTACTATTGTAGCAGTGGGTTGGCGGAAAATAATTTTTGATATCACTACAACAAAAATGACAGAGGTCACTTTTGTTTTCGTGTATATCGTGTTATCTGTATCTTGAATTTTTTGACGTGTCATATCAAAAACGATTTGGAGGAAGTGAATCATGTGTAATGGATTTGGAGGTAGAGAAGGTTTAAGTGTACTGCGTGGGAAGTTGCAGTATGTATGTTTGATCTTGTTGATGTTTACCTTTGTTGTGGAGGCGTCAGCCGAATTAACGCAGGTGCAGGTGGGCGGTGAAATCCGCATGCGTGGCCGCTACTACTGGAATAACTGGCAGGATGGCGGACGCACCACCCGTATTCCCAACAACCAGCTGATAGGCCGTCCTATTGGGTACCGCGGTACCCAGTCCATGTTCAAGTGGGATGATGCCGGCAGAGACTGGACGCGTTACGAAATGGCGACAAAGCTGAATGTGCGTGCGGACTTCACTGAGAATGTCTCCGCCTTTATTGAATTTTATGACTTTCATATCTGGGGCGAGGATTTTCGTTCTAATTATTTGACAGGCGCAGATTTGCGGTCCAATGATGTTGGGCCGGTGTTGTTGCATCAAGGATATATCGAAATGCGGCAGCTATTTGGTCAGCCCCTTCAATTACGCATGGGTCGCCAGGAACTGATTTTTGGGAAGGGCTTTCTGGTGTCTAACTTGATTGTGCCTAGTCAGTTTATTTCGTTTGACGCATTACGCCTCACCTATGCCGCAAACGACCTTACTGTAGATGCCTTTGTTTCGAAACTAAATGAGAACGATGCTGCCAGTAGTGACGACATTGACTTTTATGGCATTTATGGCACCTATTCCGGAATTGCTCCTTTGAGTATTTCCGCCTATTACTTCTTTGTCCACGATGAGCGGGAGATTCCACGTGCGGAAGCGACTCGTTTGGGACGTTGGATAAATGACCAGCGTGGCTATGACTATTCCACCACGCGACTGCACACGGTGGGAACGCGCTTGTTTGGCAAGTACGGGGGTTTTGACTACGATGTCGAAGCTGCCTATCAGTTCGGCGAAGCCTCACATCTTGGTTCGCTCTTTACCAACATGGGAAGCAATTTTGGGGACACAAACGCCAAATATGGCAACTGGGCGGTGGACGCCGTGTTGGGCTACACCTTCCAGGATGTGGCATGGCAACCGCGGCTTTTCGTTCAGGGCGTAGTACTTCAAGGCGAAGATAACCGCGACATTACATTCGGCGAGTGGTTGAATCCTTTCCGTCGTCCTGAAGCCAGCGTTTCTTTTAATCGTCTCTTTACCCACTTGAACTATGCGCCGTCGGTGAACGACAACAGTTGGCTTTCAAACTTCATGCAGGTGAGCGCTGGTGTTGAAGTACAGCCCACGCCTAAGGTGCGACTTCACATGCATGTGGCCTATGACTGGATCTATGATGCTTTTGACCCGCCCAAATCCATTAAATTTGGCGGGCGTCGTGTCGCTGTGGCGCCCCGGTTAAGTTTCTGGACGGATGAGGGCAGCCACGACATTGGCTGGGAACTGACCACATGGCTTAAATATGCCTATTCGGAAGACCTATCTTTCTTGCTGTATGGCAACTATTTGTGGCCGGAAGAGGGGATTGCCCGTGGTTCCTTCACAAACTTCTTCGGTACCGAGTTTAATGGTGGTACGGATGACGAGGCTGTCGGTTACGTCCTTTGGATGGCCTCCATAAAATTCTGATTCGTTGTATGTAAATAAAAACTGGCAGGAAGAGCGTTGCGGCTTTTCCTGCCAGTTTTGTTTTTGGCAGACTGTTGCATTTATTGTTACAAATTGAGGGCAACCTTCATAGTGCTTTTACAGAAGCCCCAACTCTTTGAGGCCGTTAATGCCTTCCTGTACTTCGGTTGCGGACCGTTGCAGGGCTCCCTGTTCCTCAGTGGAAAGTTCGAGTTCGACGATGCGTTCAACGCCTTTTGCGCCAAGAATGCAGGGTACGCCCACATAGAGGTTGTTCAGGCCGTATTCCCCCTGCAACAGCGCTGCACAGGGCAGCAGTTGCCGTTCGTTGCGAAGCACGGCCTGCGCCATCCGGGCCGCGCCAGCGGCGGGCGCATAGTAGGCGCTTCCCGTTTTCAGTAGCCGCACAATTTCGCCGCCGCCGTCCCGAGTACGCGCTATGATGGCGTCAATCTTTTCTTGTGAAAGCAGTTTGGTGATGGGGATGCCCGATACGGTCGTGTATTGGGGCAAAGGCACCATGGTGTCGCCATGGGAACCGAGCACCATGGTGTCCACGTTTTTCATGCTTACGTTGAGTTCGAGGGCGACAAAAGCGCGCATACGGGCACTGTCCAGGCAACCCGCCATGCCGATGACGCGATTGGCGGGAAAGCCGAGTTTCTGGTACGCCAGGTACACCATTACATCAAGTGGATTGGTGACGATAATGACGACTGCATCGGGGGCATATTGTTTTATCTGGCTGCATACCTCGGTGATAATGGTTCCATTTTTCTCCAGCAAATCGAGGCGTGTCATGCCGGGTTTGCGGGGTAGGCCAGCGGTGATAATAACTACATCCGCCCCTTGGATATCAGCGTAGTCGTTGGTGCCAATACACGTGGTGCTGTAATTTCGAATGGGGCCGGCTTCCGTCATATCAAGGGCTTTCCCTTGGGGAAGCCCTTCCACAATATCGGTTAGGACCACATTGCCCAACTCCATTTCCAGACAGTATTGTGCTGCTGTTGCACCCACATTTCCTGCGCCGATGCACGCGATTTTTGGCATAAAAGAAGACTGCATAGTGATACTCCAGATTTTATTTAACGGGCGATTACAGGTTGCACCCAAGCCATTTCAAAATCACCCTCTTTGAAAGGATTAGGATGTAGTTTGTCTGAGGTGATGCGGGCACGCACATAGAGTTCGTCCCCTTTGAAGGTATAGGCAGGGGATGTGGAATTCGTTTCTTCCAGCAATTCCCCGATTTCATCGCTGTATTGGCGTGTGGCACGGGGCTTGGGAACACCGTTTTCGTCCAGCACTTCTTTGGACGCCTTGTCAAATCCTTTGCGGGTTCCGAAAAATTGGGTGGTGTAGGAGACGCCCGGCTCCGCCTGAATGGTGAAGGACAGGCCTGTACTGGCACCTTGAATATTGTCAAGGAGAACACCAGTTGATGTGTAAAATTCTCCCTTGTCCATGGCTTCCAGCAGTGCATTCGGTTTCAATGCGGATGCTTTGACCATTACCCAGCCACGACCGGGGTTCGCGCCTTTACCCATTTTCTGGTAGTTGTGCGCGTCATCTGTACCGATTCCGTAGAGGATGTAGTTCGGGTCTTCGGACAAGCGCATAGACAGCACAATGTCCCAGAACCTATCGGTGGAAGGGTAGCCTTTTCCTTCGTGTCCCCAGTTGTTCACGCTGGGATGCCCGTTATACACTTCAAAAAAACGCAATGGCTTTACGGCAATGGCTTCTTCCGCCGTGATGGCATCAGAAAAGCAGGGGTGATTCAAAACGCTGATCATGGGCTGGTTGTATTTTTTCGCCTGGTCCGCCACAGACTGCATATACTGGGTTGTTATTGCATCTCTGTCGCCTTTGGGCAAACCGCCAGTGCGTTCCACTACATTAATACCGCCAACATGTGGGTTGCCACTTAACGTGGTTATTTCTTCCCCTTGAATCAACAGAAAACTATCTTCTTCAAAATGCCGTTTTAACTCTTCATAAGTTTTCAGCCTCATTTTTCGCCTGCCAAGAAGGTCCTGCTCCTCGACCCAGTCCTCGCCAAATGTCTGCCGTAGTGCATCTACACATTCTGGAGACAGATCACTGTCCTCCATGATTGCTTTATAGGTGTCCCCTTCCAGCAGGACATTGTGGTCGGTGTAGCAAATGAAATCCCAGCCATGCTCTTTGTACCAGGTGGTCACATGCTCCGGGGCGCTGTCTCCGTCGCTCCAGAGGGAATGCTTGTGCAGACCGCCCTTATACCACTGATCGGCATGGGCGGCTGTTCCAGCAGCCAGCAACGACAGAAAGCAAATCGCCAAAATAAGTGTTTTCATGATAGATATCTCCTTTTGTTCGGGGGTGTTTAGCGTTTCGTCGGGAAATAATGGGCCTCAATAAGGCAGCAGAGGGTATGCCATAGGACGACATGCGCCTCCTGTATCTGTTTGGTATCCGTGCCAGGCGCTTTGATGACAATATCCGCATGTGTCGCCATTTGACCGCCATTGGGGCCAGTTAATGCGGCAGACACGCCGTGTTTAGCCCGCGCCACCGACATGGCCATCAGGCAGTTTGCAGCGTTGCCGGAGGTGGAAATAGCGAGCAGCATATCCCCTGATTTCATTAGTGCATTCAGTTCTTGGGCAAAAGCGATATTGGCCAAGGGCACATCATTTTCTATGGCTGTTTTCAGCGGGCCGTTGAGTCCCAGTGTTACCGCTGGAAGTCCGGCTTCCAGATGTTGCGCAAGTTCTTCGCCGTAGGGAAGTTCTGAAAGGTTTTCAATGAATCTATCAGGGAGCGTTCTGCGTCGTTCAAAACTTTTGCATAACTCGCCTACAATATGCTGAGCGTCGGCATAAGAGCCGCCATTGCCACACGTAAAAAAGCAACCGCTGTTGTCATACACAGCAACGAGTGCATTGTGGAACTGCTCCATGGCTTCGATGCAGCATTCCAAATCCGGGCGGCGTTTTAACATGGCCTCTATAATTTCCGATTCAACAGTATTCCATGAGTGCATACACAGTTTCCTTTTCTGAGGTAAAATGATACCAGATTTTGACATCCAATAGTAGTTCCTGTTGTAATGTTGCTGCTGCACGGGGCGACTGTATTTTCTCGTGATCGTTTCCCTGTGAAAAAAGTCTTGAAGACCTGTTGTATTTCAGGAAAGGATGCACATGGTAAAAACGTTGTTTTCATGTTTACTTCTGGCAATGTTTATTCTTGGTAGCCTTGATGTTCTCTGGGCAGAGGACACCGGGGACGAACTTGCGGTGCTACGATCATGTCTGGGAGATAAGGAGCAGTTTGAGCAAAAAGTCCGTACCTTCGACAAACTGCACATGGCGATTGCCCGTGGTTTATATGCGAAGGCCCATGCTCTGGAGAAGCAAGGGGAGAAGGAGGCCGCCTACGCCGCAGCGCAGGAGTCAGAACGTCACATCAATCTTGTACAATCCGCTTACGACATGGGGCTGAACAATTTTAGTGACAGTGCCGTTATACATAATTATTTCGGGGAGTTTGCCTACGATTATCTGGGTGATTCTCATAAAGCGGCACAGCATTGGAAAAAAGCCATACAGAACGACCCTAATCTGGCGCGGGCACACTGCAATTTTGGCATGTATGCGCTGCATAGCGGCATGTATTCGAGCGGTTTTGAAAGCATGGATATCGCGGTGCGTCTTGAACCTGACAATCCTGATTATTTGTATAATATGGTACAGGCCTATTTCGCACATTCGTTATATCTGATGCAGGCCCGTAAAATGACTCGAGAAAAGATATTTTCTGAAGCCATGAAAATGTCCAAAAAGGCGGCAGATATACTTCCAGATGATTTTGAAGTGCTGCGTGACTATGCGCTGAACTTTTTCCTTGGCGAAGAATACGGCGTGAAGGTTAACTGGAAGGATGCTGCAAAAGCCTGGCAGGCGGCGCGTACCAAAGCGCGTACCGACGCGGAGCGTTTTAACACTTGGTTAAATGAAGCGCGTGTGTATAAAAACAGTGGGGACAGCAAGAAGACGATGGAATGCCTTAATGCCGCTCAGGCAATCTGGCCGGACAGTCCGGTTGTGCAGCAATTGATCAAAGACCTCAAAAGATAGTTATCCTTATGGAATATTGTATTGAGACACATGATCTTTCCAAGGTGTACGGTGGTGTGCCGGTGGTTGACGCTTTGTCGTTGCGGGTTGAGCGGGGCACTTTCCACGGATTTCTCGGACCAAACGGCGCTGGCAAATCTACCACCATCAAAATGTTGACCGGGATTGTGGCGCCCAATTCCGGAAGCGCCAGAATTCTGGGACAGGACCTGTGTCGCGGCGGTACTGCCATAAAGAAACGCATCGGAGTGGTTCCGGAAGACTTGTGTCTTTTTGAGAATCTCACAGGACCGGAGTATCTGACCTTTATCGGGCGCATGTATTCCCTGCCGCGTTTGGTGGCCGTTGACCGGGCGCGGGAACTGCTCGATTGGGTGGGGCTCAGTAATGCAGAGGAAACTCTTGTTCTCGAATACTCCCACGGGATGCAGAAAAAACTGGCGTTATGCGCCGCCATCATCCATGATCCTGAACTACTTTTTCTGGATGAACCTTTTGAAGGAATAGATGCTGTTGCGTCGCGAACGATACGCGAGGTGCTGGAGCAGTTGTGCGCCCGTGGGGCGACCATATTTCTCACGTCCCATATTCTGGAAGTAGTGGAGCGGCTGTGTTCCCATGTCAGTATTATTGACAAGGGAAAACTGCTTTGGCAGGGCAGGTTGTCGGAATTTGCTGGCGCCAATCGGCTTGACGAAGCGTTTTTGCAGATGGTGAGCAAGGTGGCGGATACTCCGCGCCGACTTTCATGGTTGACGCACGGGGGCCGTGAGAGCAGTGGGGAGCGGGGGCAATGCTGACACACTGCTGGGTATTGTTGCTTCTGAAATGGACACTCGTTCTGCGTGGCTGGAATAAGCGCGATTTCTGGGGCTATGTTGTGCTGGCGATCCTGTTGTTTTTGGGGTCTGTACTTTCGCTGGGGCTGACCCTGATATTTTATGTTGTCGCTGTACAGGTTTCACGGGAGGAGTCGCAGGTGGGGGCTATATTGCTTCTTAACAGCGCCATTGCCATTTACCTCTTCTTTTTTATTTGGGGCGTATTGATGGATTTGCAGCGTTCAGACATGATTGATTTCAGAAAAATGCTGCTCTTGCCCGTTTCGCTTCCTATGATTTATTTTATGAATTTTCTGGTCTCCCTGGTCAGTCCCATCATGCTTTTTGCCGTCCCCGGTCTGGTGGGATTGTTGGCTGGATTCTATACCACAGAAGGGGTGGGCATATTTTTTGTCGGTATTCCTCTTGCCCTGCTGTTTATGTTCATGATGAGTGCCTGGGCCTACTATCTGCGGGGACGACTTGCAATTATCATGGAAAACAAGCGACGAAGGCGGTTGGCGATGGTGATACTTCCCCTGTGTTTTGTGGGGTTGGGACAGTTGCCCGCTTTGCTTTCTCATCTTGCCGTCATAAACAGTGATCACTTGTTTGCCCAACAACCACTTTCTGTATTGTTGCCCTACATCCTGCTGGTGGATGCTGTAGTGCCTTTATTCTGGCCTGCGTATGGAATTTGGTTATTCACGAATGGCGCTGCTGCCGTGTATCTTTGGGGTATTGTACTGGGTTTGTGCTTGTGCACCCTTTTGGGATTGCGTTTAGGCTATATTTCCACACTGAATCACTACATGGGGTTGCATAGCAACAGGGACGAATCAAGGCGCAGGCCACAGGCGCCATCTCTGTCCGTTAAACTGCCGCGCACCAGCCGACGTCTGCCGTTTTGTTCAGATGACACTGCTGCGCTGGTGTTTGCCTTCTACTACTCTTTCTCGCGTCACCCACATGTCCGCATGCTGATCATTATGCCTTTGTGTTTGGGTCTGTTTTTCTTGTTTATGTATCGCACAGGCGCCTATGGCGGATACCTGGAAGGGGAAGCGGCGTTGATTCCTATGGCCGCCCTTGTGTGGCCTTTCCTGAACTTTTCACTGTTTATGTTTAACATCTTTGGCGTGGATGCCCAGTCATTCTCTGCGCTGGCGTTTTTTCCCACACAACGGCGCAAGTATATCATCGCAAAGAACCTCGCCCTGGCGCCTTTTGTGCTAGGCATGTCCTTCTTCTTCATCGCGGTGAGTGCTCTTCTTGTTTGGGCACCGTTTCGGATGATTATCTTATCGCTACTTCTGGCCGCACATCTCTATCTGTTGTTTGCCACACTAGGCAATTACCTTTCGTTACACCTGCCCTATCGTATTGACCGGGATGCGCTGCGCCAGCCGACACGCCGCTTGCGCATGATCTTGGTGGGGCTGGGGTCAACCCTACTGGTTGCGGTCATGGTGCTTCCCGCTTCGTTGTGCATGTATCTTGAAAAGACGTTTTCTAATCGGACGGATTATCTTGCACGAAATGCCGGATTACTGGGGGCTTTCCTATTGTTCAGTCTGGTTCTTATTTTGTATTTTGTGACGCTTACCGCCTTTGGCGACCAGTTTACCGCACGGGAACAAATTCTTTATTCACGCATCTGTGGAGACAAAGGTGAATGATGATGGCTTTTTCATAGGGCGAGTCTTTAGCTTTCCAAACAGGTTGTTGCAGACGTTGTGAGAAAATTGTTGCAGCGGACGTTCCTGTTGCGCTACCATATCAGGCTGTGAGACACCATTGGGTATCTATGCCTGATGGGCAACCACCGGGAAGCATGGTTCCGTATTGTGCCGTTTGCCAGATGTATGTTCATGAGCGTGTTTGTTATAGTTGAAGAACATCGGCTTGGCACGGCAATTGTCACTGGAAATGAATGAGGAGAAATGCAGTAATGGCTGTCAGGGTGATATATCTCTTGCGTCACGGACAACATGATTTGGACAACCCCACAGGTTCGGAATTGGGTGGGAGTCTAACACCGTTGGGCGTGAAACAGGCAGAGTTAACAGCGAAAATGCTGAAAACAAAGCCTATTTCTTCTATTCATGCCAGTTCCCTGAATCGGGCGGATGAGACAGCGCGGATTGTTTCCAAGGAACTACCCGGAATTTCGGTGCAGCAGACGGACTTGCTATGGGAGTGTATTCCTGCCATGACACCCCGATTGCAGATGGAAATGCCCAACTACACCTCCATACAGGTATCGCAGGACAAACAGCGCGCTGATGTGGCTTTCCGCAAGTACTTTAAGGTAGCCAAACGCACGGACCGTCACGACTTAATCGTTTGCCACGGCAATCTGATCCGTTATTTTGTGACGGTGGTGCTCAAGGCGGAAGCCGCCAGTTGGGTGCGAATGGACATCTGCAATTGCGGCATTACCCAGATTCTGGTACAGCAGGATGGGGATATGGCTGTTTTGTGTCATAACGACTGGTCGCATTTACCAAAGGATTTGCGCACTTCTACACTGCGTCACGGTTGAGTCGTATTTTAGGGGTCGCCAGCATCCTCAAGATGTTCCGCCTGCTTACCGTCAGGGTGTGCACGTCTTCGACGGCGCGCTTTCTGCTTCCTGATTTTCTCCTGTCGCAATGCCTCCGGGCTTTTGTCGCCCAGCAATTGTTGTTCCAGCAGTTCGCAAAGCCGTCTGCGCGCATAAAACCTGTTTAACGCCTGAGACCTTGCCGTCTGCGATTTCACAGTGAGGCCGCTGGTTTTATGGAGCAGGCATACAGCGGTTGCACTTTTATTGGTTTTTTGACCGCCAGGCCCGCTGGAACGGACAAAAGATTCCTCAATGTCCTTCTCATGCAAATCACAGGAAATCATTCTCTCCCGCAACGCCTGCGCCTTTTCAGGGGACACACCGAATATATTCATGATTTCCTGTCCTTACACATCATTCATGCCTATTCGCCGCGGTAATGGCAGCGGTTCTTGGGAGTTTCCTGTACTGCCACAAGTTCAGGCATGATGCTGTTTTCGAGCATGAATTGCCATATCCACGAGGCAATGCGCTCTGCGGTTGCCTGTTCCAGACCCGGCAACCGGTTTAAGTAGGTGTCATTGAGACGGGCATAAATTGACGCAGCCGTTTCCATCATACGCGGGGCGCTCGCAGGGGCGAGTTCCACCTGATACGTGTGGCCATGTAATGCGCGGCAAGGGTGTCCTTCAGGCAGTTGTGGCAGCGATTGTGCTGCAGAAAAGGAAAAGGCAAGCCGTTCGGGCAGTCCCAATACCGGGTCGGCAGGCAGAGGCGTCGTGCTGAATCCTTTTGGTTGCGGGATAGACACGCGCACATCGGAAAACCAGTCCGGCCAGGGACGCACCTGTTCTTTTATCCACAGTTCAATGGCTTTAGGAGAAGCATCGTTCTCCAGACTGGGAATGTCATTCAGGCAGGCGTGGTCCAGTTGCTTGCGAACAGGTTCAAAAAAACGCTTCATGTCGGCATAGTCAATTACCCAGCCGATTTCTGGATCAATTTCGCCTTCAGCAAAGAGATCAATGCGATAACTGTTGCCGGTATAGTCGTCTTTTTTGTAGGTGCTGTTAACGCGATGGGCTGCTTCAACATAGATGGTTTTTACGATTTGTACTTTCATTGGGGACGTATTCCTGACTCGGGTATTGCTTGTAATCCAGAGACTGATTTCAGGGGCCATGGGACCTATGGGACATATAGGAATGATATTTTGCCAGGAGCACCTGGTTTCTCAACCATTTCTTCCCATAAGTTTCGGACAAGAAAGTTGCTGATAGACCTTATTGATAAATGGTGAACAGGACTGTTATTTCGCGATTATTATACACCAGTCGCACTTCATGAATCGGCAAAACGATCCCGCAATAGGTTGTAAATGCCGCCGAAGGCGCCGTTACTCATAATGAGTATGAGGTCGTTTGGTTGCAGGGTCGGGCATAAGGCTGCCATGATTTCCGGAACAGCATCGAAAGCGGTTGCGGGAATGCCTTTACTTTCAAGTATCGCTGTCAGTGCAGCCGTATCGAGGCGTTCCTGTTCCGGTATGGACTCTTTTCTGTGGACAGGACCTAGCATGACCGTATCTGCTTGCATAAATGCGTCTTCCAGTTCATGCTGGAACTTGTTGGTGACTGTGGTGTTTGAGCGCGGTTCAAAGAGGACGCGAATCCGGCGTTCGGGCCAGCGTAGTTTTGCTGCTGCGATGGTTTCCCTTATCGCCGTGGGGTGATGGGCGAAGTCGTCCACAAACAGGACCCCATTATGTTCCAGGAACACCTCCATGCGTCTGCGCACCCCGGGAAATTCGGCCACTGCAGCGGCAATGGCTGATGCAGCCATGCCCAAGGCGGCGGCAACGGCGACCGTTGCCAGGGTATTGGACATATTGTGATGGCCCGCCAGAGAAGGGGTGAGGCTGCCCCAGGGCACGCCCTTATGAGTGATGTGAAGCTGGTGCTGCTGCGCATCATAAACACCGCGCCAGTCTGCCGCTTCGGAAAACCCGTAAGTCTCCACGTTAGAAAAAACGTGGGATGCCAGACTGGCGGCATGATTGTCGGCACAAAGCAGTAGCAGTCCTTCTTTGGGGATTTGCCGTAGCATCCGCTGAAAAGCGATTTCAATATCACCAAGGTTATTATAGATATCGCCATGATCAAATTCGAGGGAAGTGACCACTGCAATTTCCGGAAGGTAGTGGAGGAATTTGGCGCGCTTATCGAAGAAGGCGGTGTCGTACTCGTCTCCTTCAATAACAAAAGGCGCGCCTGCTTCTCCAATCCGGGACGAATGCTCGAACCCAAGTGTCTCGCCGCCGATGAGATAGCCCACACCACACATTCCTTTGTCCAATACATGGGCGGTCAGCGCAGTAGTGGTCGTTTTCCCGTGGGTGCCGCACAACACTACGGGACGACGTGGACGTAGTACATTTTCTTTGAGCCATTCGGGAAGGCTGTTATAGCGCAAATGTCTGGACAGGGCGGCTTCCACTTCGGGGTTGCCCCGGCTCAGCGCGTTTCCGATAATAACAACATCGGGATTCCAGTCCAGATTTGCAGCATCATACCCATAGGAAACGGGAACGCCCAGCGCTTCCACCATGTGAGACGCGGGCGGGTACAGGGGCATGTCGCTGCCACGAACTTCCCAGCCCGCCTCAATGGCTAGTCGCGCCCCGGCAACCATAGCAGTGCCGCCAATGCCGGAGAAATGAATTGTGGACATGGATGTTATCCTTGATACGTTAAAATGTTTTTGTCAAACCAGATTAAAACTCATATTCCCAGTCAATTTCCCATAGGAGCAGGGTACAATCCTCGCTTGCAGAGATCAGGAAACGTCCGTCAGGTGAAAAAGAGAGTGCCGTTACGTTGCTTGTATGCCCTTCGAAGGTGCGCACGCACACGCCCGTATTTATTTCCCATAATTTAATGGTGTTGTCCTTCTTCAGACCTACGGGAGTGCCGGAGCAGGAGGCGATGTACTTTTGATCAGGGGAGAAAGCGACGCAAGATACATCACCAATATGCCCTGCAAATTCACGCAGGCTTTTGCCTGTGGTAAGGTCCCATAAAATGATTTTACGGCCCCATCCACCTGAAAGTGCCAGTCGGCCATCGGTGGACACGCATGCCGATTCCACGCGGCTGTTATGTCCCTCAAGGGTTTGGTAACATTGGCCCCGTCGGATGTCCCAGAGTCTTATGCTGTGGTCTGTGCTGGCCGATAAAATAAAAAGCATATCTGGAGAAAAGCATACGCTGGTAACCAGGCTCATGTGCCCTTCAAACTTCCGTCTTAAATCGCCTGTCTTGACGTTCCAGAGTTTCACGAGTCCATCGTCGTCCCCTGAGAGCGCATAGTCAACATCGGGTGAAAGGACTACGCTATGCACAGGCGCTTCCTGTTTTTTGAATATAAGGGTGCTTTCCCCTTTTATAAAATCCCACAAACGGATTGCGCCATCGCTACCACCGCTGATCAGGTGTTTGCCATCTTGAGAAAAGGCGAGACAGTTGACGTCGCGGGTGTGTCCGTCGAGTATCCTGAAGCATTCCCCGTCCTCAAGTTTCCATACGCGGAGGGTTTTATCTTTGCTGCCGGAAACGGCAAATTTGCCGTTCGGAGAAATGGCAACACACAACACGGCATCGGTATGTCCTGCTATCATTCGGTTGAGCCAGGCACCGTTATACCCCTTGATATGCGCTTGCCTCCCGATGCGACGGCATAACTCCACCACCTCCGGGGTGCGTTCAAAACCACGCACCTTGCGGGCTTCCGTTACATGGGCGATCGCGTCGGCAATATTTTCGGCATCCAGAGACTTACGCGCCTTTTCGTAGGCGACTTCATAGGCATGCTGTTTTTCCAGCGCTCTGTCAGCAATTATGGCGTGGGAATACCAACTGTGGGCAGGCGCCTTTTCACCCAGATACCAAAAACGCAGGGTAAAGTCCCAGCTGCCTGACAGCAGATACTTGTTGTCCTTTGACAGGTGTATAGAAGAGACTTCCCGCTTATGGCCTGTAAAGGTGCGGATACAGCGTCCAGTACTGATTTCCCACTGCCGGATGGTTTTATCGCTTCCAGCGGAAAAGACATAGCGTCCCTCGCGGCCATAATCAACAGACCAGATGCCACCTTCCTGTGCCTTGAACGTGCCTGCAATGGCGCCCGAAGCGACTTCCCACAGGTACATGCGTCCGTCATTGCTGCCTGAAAGCACATGCAGACCATCCGGTGAAAAGCACACGGAGGATACGTACTGATCGTGGCCTGAAAAGGTATGCAGTTCCTTCCCTGTTTCCAGTTCCCAAAGTTTCACGGTGTTGTCGGCGCTTTTGTCATAATCTCCTGCGCCGCTGAGGGCGAACAGGCCTTTGGGTGAAAAACACACCGACCGTACTGGGGTCTTGTGACCGGAAAATGTTTTAACGCACTGACCGGTCTTGGTGTCCCACAGTTTTAATGTGCGGTCTTCGCTTCCAGATAGAATATGATGCCCGTCCGCAGAAACGGCAACAGACAAAACACTTTTTTCATGCCCTGCAAGGGTCATAACGCATCGCGCAGAAGCTACTTCCCAAACACGTATGGTGTCGTCCTTGCTACCAGAGACGATAAAACGTCCGTTTGGTGAAAATGCCAGTGCTGAAACCGCAAGCCGGTGCCCGGTGTATTCGCGCAGACACTTGCCTGTTGTAGTTTCCTGTAGCAAAATGCGTGATCCTGCAGAAGACAAAATATACTTGTTATCAGGAAATAGGCACACCGCATCCACGGGCCTGGTATGCTCCATATAACTTTCCTGGTGTTCCATTACCGTGTCTTGAATACTTTCTATTGCCATGAGCGCTGTATTGGTCTCATCATGCCCGGACATTAACAAGGCGCTGTTAAAGTATTTGTGTGAACCCAGAGAATCTCCCCGTTCCATGTCCACATGGCCCAATGCCCAAAGTACACGCCAACTATTGGGATGGTCGTTTCGGAATACTTTGAGGTCTGCTATCAGACTGTTGTCGTCACTCTTGCCCATGCGCCAATTCTGGAGGCCACTGTTGTATATCAAAGTGAGGTTGCGGGGGTCTTTTTTAAGGGCAAGACTAAAGGTATCTTCTGCTTCCTGATGTTTGCCTAAATCAATAAAAGAGAGTGCACGGTTATTTAATGCCGCAGGCGTATCTGTTGCTGCGCGGGGCGCCGTTTTAGGATAAATGTCACCGGTTTCCTCCTTGAAGATTTCTGTCAGCGTTTTAGCGCATTCCGTCATGTCTGCAGGCCGGTCTTTTGGATCCTTTTGAAAGCAGCGATGAAGGAAATCTGCTATGCTTTCGGGCATGGGAGGGATGCGTTCGTCTTCGCCATTATGCTCGAGCAGGATGGCCAGCGCCCCTTCCGCAAGTACGCCGGACTGCCAGGTGACTTCCCCCTGAAACATCTCGAGAATACTGACAGCCCAGGACCACATATCTGTCTTCTGGGAAAGAGCGGCACCAGCGGATTGTTCGGGAGAACAGTAGGCAGGGGTCATGCCGCCTTTGGAAAAAAAGAGGTTCCCGCTGGTATCTTTCGTGCCCGAATCGGCAACGGGTTCCCTGGCATGTTTTCGGGCACCTGCCAGACCAAAGTCCGTAACCTTTAGCGAACCATCATTCCACATCAGTGCATTGAGCGGTTTTACGTCACGATGAATTAAACCGCACTCGTGGGCATGGTGCAGTCCCCAGGCAAATTGGATCGCCATGTCCAGCATCCGTGCCAGCGCCGCAGGCTTGCCGCCCTCGTAAAGGCGTTCCGAATGAATCCATTGAGACAGGGTTCCGGCGTCGGCATATTCCGAAAAAATACGAGGCACATCCCCCAATTCACGAACGTAGTGGCAGGCTGCTATGTGCGGGTGCAGGCCAAGATTTACCCAGGTCTCGCATTCCTGAATGAAGGCTTCCTTTTGCTTCGCTGTTTTGAAGGCGCCCTGGCGTGGTGTTTTCACCGCCATGTTGAGGTCCCACATACGATGCCAGACCCGATACACCCGCCCGAATCCACCCTGATGATAGGGCTTTTCTTCGGCTTCATCCCCAAAGCCCTCCAAGACTGTGCGCACTTCGTACAGATCAAGAATGACATCCCCCGGCTGCCAGTCCGATTTTTCAATTTCAGCAGGCTTACTTTCAACAACAGCGCTACTGCGTGTCACGGTGACATCCAACTGCGCATCGGTTGTTTTTCGCCTGCTTGACTTGCTTTTTGACATAAGATAGGCCCGTATTGACTGATAGGTTCCCGAAAACTACTTACAGTATATTACCCTGATTCTGAAACCCTGTAACAACCACACCGATCAGATAATTTCTTTGAACGCTTTAAGGAACTCGCGACCATTGGCAAATCGTTCTTTTTCATTATAGGCCAGCGCGCAATCCATAACGTCGCTGAATCCTTCCGGGCAATTGTCCAGATAATCCCTGATTCGTCGGGGATAGTCTTCCAGAACGCTTTTGAAGGGGTCTTGTTCCTGCCTTACGGGGCGGATGGGTTGTCCTGCCAGCATATAAAAAATGGTAGCGCCAAGTTCAAAAACGTCGGCAGAAGCCGTGACATATTTGAAATTGGTCAAATGCTCAGGTGCCATGTACAAGGGGGAACCACAGGTTGTTCCCGTGCGTGACAACAAGCCCGGCGTGCACCCCGCTGCGCCAAAGGCTTTGGCAAGACCGAAATCACTTATTTTGGGGACAAGGCCCTCCGCCTGCTGTGCCAGCAATATATTAGAGGGCTTGATATCCCGATGCACGATGCCGGTTTGTTTGATCTTGCCCTCGTCTGTGGTGACATACACCTCCACATCATGGGCGTAAGCCAGTCCTTCAAGTACCCCCAGGATAATGGGAATTGCGCTGTCAAAGCTGATTGTCTTCCTACCTTGTCCCATCAATTCCCAGAGGCTGCCCCCCTCAATATATTCCATTTCTATAAAGTGAATGCCGTTCCATACGCCTGCAGATTCACTGCGCACAATGTTGGGGTGTATCAGTTGCGCCGCAATTTCCTTTTCGCGGTCGAACATCATCAATTTGCGTTTTCCGGGTTTTCGGGTCTGGAGTAGTGTTTTAACTGCGACCACTTTGTGGTCCTGCACACGGGTAGCCTTATACACGACGCCATAGCCACCTTCCCCCAAAACTTCAAGATCAGTGTAGCCCTGGATTTGGGGATGGTCTTCAGTTTGTCCCTGTCCCTTTAGGTAATCGCGCAACAGTTGTTCAAGAACCTTTGCCGGGTTTTCTTCTGAAGGGTCGTATAACTCCGCTTCGGATGCAAGTTGTGTGAGCCGGTCTGTGGATCCATAATCCCGCGATAAGTCTAGGTCACCCTGCTTTTGACGGCAATCATGACACAGGTACGAACCGTCAATGAATTCATAAATCTTTTTGTCAGGACCAAAGATTGACCTGCCACAGTCCACGCAGAACGCCGGGTGATCTATATGTAGTTCCATTACGGTCAGCCCTGCTTCAATGCGATCGCCGTCCTGTAGCACTTCTGGCGCAGGCGCATCCTCTTTGTTACGATCTCTGCTGCTGTATATGAGGCGGCCGTTTACCTTCGTGCCGTTGAGGCTGCCCAAATCCCGAATCATGACGCCGGAATCATTGATTTCCAGAAGCATGTGATGTCGGGAGAGGGTACTGTCTTCTTTTATGGCTAGGGTGCAGTCCCCGGAACGCCCTACCATGAACGTGTCCTGATCGCGGAACAAAAAGCGTGCCCCTTTCATGGGCCCTTCGAGTATGTCAACATAAACCTTTTTGTCTTTCATGGGCGCTCCATCCGGTGATGAATCTGAAAAATTAGGTGCTTCCTGCGAGAAGCATTTTTTCACATTCAAAGAACGTTTCGTAGTGCGGCAAGAAATTCACCGCCATCTTTGAATCGGTCTTTTTCGTCGTAGGCAAGAGCCTGATTTATGACTTCATCAAGTCCTTGCGGGCAATCTTCCATAAATTCCTCAAGGCGGCGCGGCTTATCTTCAAGTACGCTTCTGAAAGGGTCTTGTCCTTTGTGCAGCGGACGGATAGGCTGACCCGTCAGCATGTAGAATATGGTTGCTGCAATTTCAAAGACGTCCGTTGCCGCCTTGACGTATTTGTAGTTTGTCAGATGCTCTGGCGCCATATAGATGGGGGAACCGCAGGTGGTTCCTGTGCGTGACAACACACCCTGGGTGCATCCTGCAGCGCCGAAGGCTTTAGCTAATCCGAAATCACTGATTTTCGCGGTAACAAAACCGCCCGTATTATCGAGCAGTATGTTGGAGGGTTTGAGGTCACGATGCACCACGCCCTTCAGTTTCTTTTTACCCTCGTCTGTGGTGATGGCTACCTCCACCTCATGGGCGTAGGCAAGTCCTTCGAGCATTTCCAAGATGAGTGGGGCAGCGGTGTTGATATTGATCTTAAGTTTCCCCTTTTCCATCAGTTTCCATAAACTGCCCCCCTGAATGTATTCCATCTCGATAAAGTGGATGTCATTCCATACGCCTACGGACTGGCTTCGGACAATATTCGGATGGTCGAGTTGCGATATGATCTCCTTTTCCCGCTCGAACAACTGCAATTTTCGCTTTTCCGGTTTGCGTGTCTGCAGCATGGTTTTTACTGCAACGGTCTGGTCGTCACGGATGCGTGTGGCCTTATATACCAGACCATAACCGCCTTCGCCCAGTACAGTCAAATCCTTATAGCCGCATATCTGGGGAGCAAGGCCTCGGGCATCTTGCTTTTTCAGGTATTCGGCGAGTAACTCTTCCAGTACCTTGCCAGGGTGTTCTTCAACCTGATCAAACTGCTCTCTGTTCAGTTTGATGGCCTTGCGTACTTCTGGCTCCTTACGATCCTCCGGCACCTCCACCTCTGCCTCTGTTTTGTTGCATTCTGCGCAGATATAAGCGCCTTTGACGAACTGGCAGGTGGCCTGATCCGCAGGTGGAATTTCCGATCCGCATTCAATGCAATACACGGGGTAGTCAACATGGAGTATCATAGCGGTGGCGCCCACCACGATACGGTCCTCATTGCGCAGTGCTACCGGTGGCAGGATAATGTCCCTGTTTTCACCCGGAGTGAGGCGGATGAGGCGGTCGTTGACACGGGTGCCGTTCAGGCTGCCGAGGTCGCGTAGTAGTATATTGCCCTGGTTAATTTCCAGCATCATGTGATGACGGGACATGGTTTTATCTTCCCGTATGGAAAGAGTGCAATCACCGGCACGCCCCACCATAAAAGTATCCTGCTCATGAAAATAAAAGCGCTGTCCCTCAAAAGGTCCTGAAACGATATCCACGTACGCTTTTTCGTCTGTCATTTGTTTTCCTCCCGCCATGGTTTTAGCGATTCTCTTGTTTTTTCCAACACGGAACAGGATACCTCCTCCTGATTCGTGGCGTGTCCTTCCGTTGTATCGTCATTTTGTTGCGGCAATACATCTATCACAACTACCGTTACGTTATCATGGCCGCCAGCGGCGTTTGCGCAGGCAATGAGTTCATTTGCTGCCTGCTCTATTGAACCATTTTCGGCAAGCAATATGCCAATATCCTCTTCAGCGACCATGCTGGTCAGGCCGTCTGTGCATAAAAGAATGCGGTCGTTTTCCTGCAACGGCAACAGCATCACTTCCGCTGACGGACAATCCTTCATGCCAACGTAGCGGGTGAGCACATGCCGTGAAGGATGGTGGCGTAGTTCCGCTTCATTGATTCGGCCTGCATGATAAAGGACATTGGCAACCGTATGGTCCTCGGTGAGGCATTCCAGTGTTGCGTTACGCAACAGGTAAGCGCGACTGTCGCCAAGGTAGGTAAGCGCCATAGCGGCATGGCCAACATAGTACCCCGCTACCACCGTGGCACCGAGTCCTTTGGCAGCAGGCTGGTTTATGGTTTTTTCAAGGAGCAGCATTTTAACTGCATCTACCACGCGCCCCAACGCCTTTGCCTTTAGCATGCCTTCCTCGGCATCAGAGTAGTGTAGTTTTTTGCATTCCTCCTGTAACTTCAAGGGCAGGGTCTTTACGGTTATGGTGGACGCAAGATCACCAGCCACGGCCCCCCCCATACCGTCGCTCACAATAAACAGTCCTTGTTCCTCTGAAATGTATAAAGCATCTTCCAGTCTGGTTCGGTGAAGGCCGACGTCCAACCGTCCAACGGCGGAAAACTGAAAGCACCTTTTTGTTGACGACATTTTCTGTCCTTGGCATTATAGAAAGACAACGTTAAGAAAGTATAATATAACCTTACTACATATTATACCCTGTCAGCAAATCAAGCCGCGATCAAAAACACGAAGTTGAGTTTACGCTAAGACAACCACTATCGTCATTCCGTTTTTTTTTCGGGCAGATTACTTCGTAAAGAAAGCGATAACGAGTACGTGTAGTTTTAAGCGCGAAGAACCGCATCCGAATAGTTGCCCGAAAAAACCGGAGTGGCGGCGGTAGCGCTTACTCTTATGAAATTATTCTGGCAGATGAAGCCTGCATTAGACATGTTGCAGGGGAAACGTGATACCATAGTGCGAATTTTCTTAATCCTTTACTTCTCCTTAAAATGAGTGTGCCATGACAATAGTTTTAACCGGACTCAGCCATCATAGTAGCCCGCTGGCGTTACGTGAGCGGCTTATACTGCCTCCTGAACAGTTGAGCAATGTGCTCGCCATGCTGCATGGACAGCTTGGTGCTGAAAGCGGTGTAATCATTCTGACGACTTGCAACCGTATTGAGGTGTATGCTTGTGCGAAACAGCCGCCCGAAGTGTTGCACCGGCGGATCACAACCTTTCTTGGGGTGATTAACCGTCTGGCGGAATCAGAATTTGCCGATTTCCTATACCATCATTCAAATGTGGATGCAGTCAATCATCTATTTCGCGTGGCTTCAAGTCTCGATAGCATGGTGGTGGGCGAAAATGAAATCATGGGGCAACTGCAACAGGCTTACGAGGCAGCCCGAACCACAGGAACATTAAACCGCACCCTGGGAGTCCTGCTTCAGCGTGCCTTGAAGTGTGGCAAGAAGGTACGCGCCGAAACCCAGATCGGGTCAGGAAAGGTATCGGTTGCTTCGGTAGCCGTTGATCTGGCAGAGTCCATTTTGAAAGATTTGAGCGGTAGGACGGCCATGATTGTCGGTTCCGGACAAATCAGCGAACTGGCGCTGAAAAGTCTGGTCGAGCATGGGGTCGGCAAGGTGATGGTGTTGAACAGGACGCTGGAGCATGCCCAGGTGCTTGCCGGTAGGTACAAAGGCGAGGCAATCATTCTGGACGCACTGCCTTGCCATCTGCATCGTGCCGATATTGTGATCAGCTCCACTGGCGCATCCGGACTGATCCTGCGGCGAAGTGATTTTGAGCGTGCGATCGATCAGCGGGGGAGGGCGCCCATGTTTGTCATTGATATTGCAGTGCCTCGTGACATAGAACGGGAAGCCGCCCATGTGGATAATGTCTACTGCTATGACATGGACGATTTGCAGGGGATGGCGGAACGCAACCTGCGCAACAGGCAGAATGAGATAGGCGCGTGCGAAGCCATCATTGATGACGAAGTGCAGGGCTACCTGGCGTGGCGGATGCGTCTGAATATGGAACCGCTCATTGTTGAACTAATGCAAACCTACAACGGTATTCGCGAACAGGAAGTAAATCGTACCCTGTCGCGGCTCGCCGACATCAGTCCGGAAGCGAAGCAGGAGATTGAAAATTGCACGAAACGCATCGTCAATAATCTGTTGCACAACCCTATTAAAGCCATCAAGAACGCAAGCGTAGAAAACCATACGGAAGCACTGATGGATTTGGCGCAACGTCTTTTTGGTATTGGAGAAGCGGAACAGTGACCGCATCAGGAGAAACTGAATATGCCTTTTGTTGTTTGTGAACCCTGCATTAAATGCAAATACACAGAATGTGTCAGTGTTTGTCCCGTTGCCTGTTTTCATGAAGGAGAAAACATGCTGGTTATTGATCCGAAGGAATGCATAGACTGCGGCGTATGTGTAGATGAGTGTCCCGTACACGCCATCTACTGCGACGAGGAAGTCCCTGACAAGTGGCAGGACTTTGTGGCGTTAAACGCTGAATATGCCGCCAAATGGCCGCTCATCGAAGACAGTCAGGAACCACTGCCCACCGCCAACGATGCACAAAATGAATTGGGAAAGCGGGACTTCTTTTCACCTGAACCGGGTGGAAAGACCGAATAAAAATAACAAGAGTTACGGAGGGGGGACATTCTTGTCCCCCATT
>CAZBNU010000024.1:29231-31835 GCA_964493075.1 uncultured Nitrospirales bacterium
GGACAGGAATGTCCCCCCTCCGCTTATTTGCGGTCAAAGGCGGCCAGTACTTCAACATGGGGTGTGTGGGGGAACATATCCACTGCTTGCAGGCTGGTGAGGTGGTAGGCTTCCAGAAATTCAGGCATCTCCTCGCGCAGGCGTTTGGGATTACAGGATACGTACAGGAGATGTTCCGGCGCCAACTGCACCAGCCGCCGGATTGCTTTTGGGTGCATGCCGGAGCGGGGGGGATCCACCACAACGGCGCAGTCCCGGGGAAAACCGCCTCCTTCGAGTTTATTTCTGAGGTAGTTGCGCATGGAATCGGTGATAAAAAATATATTGTTAATGTCGTTCACACGGGCGTTATGACGACCGTCTTCTGTGGCAGAAACGACGTTCTCGACGCTGATGATTTCTTTGGCGTAATCTGCACAACTTAACGCGATGCCGCCGGAACCGCCGTAGAGGTCGAATAATACACTCGGGCGATGGTGTGCGACCCATGTGCCTATGTGTCCATAAAGGCATTCTGCTGCGATGGGATTGGTCTGGAAAAAACTGAGGGGGGAGATGCGGAAGGTGAGTGCACGGATATTGGTCGGATTGGACGGATCGTTTGAGTCCGACATGTCTGACATGTCCGACAAGTCCGATGAATCGCTGATGATTTTATCTAATGCAGTGATCCTGAGTGTTTCGTGAATGGTGTCTGTTCCATAGAGCAAGGTCAGTTTGTCTGCTGTGGCCACTTCGGCCTTACCGGCGAACTCGCCGTGGTAGATGCTTGTGGCATTAAAAGAGGAACGTGCCATTTCAACAAAGGACTCGGCGTGTTCAAAGACACCAGGCATGGTAATCAACACCACCATTCGTTCGCCGGTGCGTTTTGCGTCACGTACCAGCAAGTTGCGTAGATAGCCCTGGCTGCGTCGTGGTTCACAGGCGCGCAGGTTGAATTCCCGATGCCATTCCCGAACCCCCTGAAGTAGGGCGGTCATTCCTTCCGGGCCAATGTGGCATTCTTCTAGTTCCAGCGGCTTGAACCATTTTCCCTTGCACTTGAATCCCAGCACTGTTTCCCGGTCAAAATCCTTTGGCGGGGCTTCCTCGTACCATTTCAAGGCGAAGGAAGGATCCACTTTGTTTCGGTAGTGCCAGATTGCCGGCGACGGGGTAATCGGTATAGATGCGTCCCAGTGTTCTATGAAGAGTTCCTGTAACGACTTGCTCTTGAGGGCAAGTTGCTGTTCATAGGGCATATCCTGGTTCAGGCAGCCGCCGCATTCGCCAAAATGTGTGCATAAGGGCATTGATTCCGCCATGTAGTATGCTCTTCCTAGACTTGTCTTGTGTCTCGCGACTTCAATTCATCCACGATACGGCGAACGTCCTGTTCACGATTAGTGTCCATGACTAACACCGCATCTTCGGTAACCACCACAGTAATATTTTCCAGCCCCAGGGTTGCTACCGCCATCTTCTCGGTGCTGGCGGCATTTATAATAATACTGTCTTTACAGTCCACCACTACAGGCTTACCTTCACAATAGTTGCCATTGTCGTCGTTTTTGGCGATGTGGCGCAACGCCGACCAGGCACCCACATCAGGAGAATCAAGTACTGCCTCTACAAGCATGACATTTTTTGATTTTTCCAGGAGCATATAATCAATACTGACGTCTTCCATCTTGGTGAAAAACTTTTGGAAATTGTCACAGTTGCCGCATCTGATGGCGGCACAGAGTTGGTGTATGGTTGCTGTTACTTGGGGACAGGCGGCAGAAAGTTCTGAAAGCAGCGTGGACAGACGCCAGAAGAACACGCCCGTATTCCAGTAGAAGTTACCAGCATCCAGATACTGTTGTGCCTGATGCGCGTCTGGTTTTTCATGAAATGCCGCCACCTTGAACACAGGCGTTTCCGTGTCCTGCCTGCTTGCGGGGATGACTTCCACATAGCCCAGTCCCGTTGCCGGATAGGTGGGAGCCACGCCATAGGTAACCAGGGCGTTATTGTTGTCGGCAACTTCGATGGCGGCCTGTGCGGAACGGATAAACCCTTCATAGTCGCCCACACGGTAGTCCACTGTCAGCACCGTCATGCTGATCTTATCAATGGAAACGCCGGGATTTTTTGCCATCAGGTAGGCGGCCATATAGGCAATGGCACCGGTGGTATTGCGTTTGGAGGGTTCAATCAGAATGTTCTCTTTTTTGAGGGGCAGATTGGCTTTGCTGATGGGGTCTTCTAGGTTCTTGCCGGTAACAATATATGTATTCTCCATGCCCACCAGCGCGGTGGCATGTTCCACCACCTCCAGCAATCGGGATTTGCCGGAGTCGCCAAAGGGCAGCAGCTGCTTGGGCCTGTCCTGTCGGGAAAGCGGCCAGAACCTTTCACCAAGGCCACCCGCCATGATCATGGCAACATGCAGATAGTCATTATTCATGAAACTGTTTTCCTTAAAGCATCGGGTTGTATACAGGTGTTGTCGCAACCCGGATTCTTATTTATTCCGGCAGCGCACCCTTGTCCAGAATATGACGAATCACGGTAAGCATACTTTCACGTTTTACGGTTACCTGTGTGGCGCGGCCTGCTTCCCTGTACGCATCATGG
>CAZBNU010000025.1:0-5562 GCA_964493075.1 uncultured Nitrospirales bacterium
TGCTCTTCTGGTGCTTCCCAATAGGAATCGGTTTTTGCCAGCCACTTGCGCTTCAATGGGTCTTCGCTGAAAAGTCCCATCACAATGCCCATCGGCACGATGACGACCCAGTAGAGAACCGTCAGCAGGAGATGGGTCATAACCCAGTTCAACACCAGCGCAAATTTCATCCATACAATCAGCACCGGTTTCAAGGCGCGGGGAAACACCAGTCCGAAAAACGCGAACACACCTGCCACCACAAAAAACCACAGCGGGAATTGTGCGAACCCGTGAATGGCGTATCGTAATAAACCCAGGACAGCGATGGCAGCCGCCATCACCAATCCAAACTTCCGCTGTTCGGTCTTACTTGAGGTATCTATATCCAGCATAATTAGTCCTAACGCGGGAACTGCCCGCAACCCAGTTTTGCATCATACAAAGAAGTTGAACTTCGTCATTGCGAGGAACGAAGCAATCTCATTTTCAAGATGGCCATTGTATGTTATCAGATTGCTTCGTTCCTCGCAATGACGGACTGCCCGTGGTTGATCATGAATCACGCAAAGCCTTTCTACGGAGAATCGCCGCCAAAACAGCGGTCTAGGCTCGCAATGACGGTTGTGGCAATCTTACCTATTCAATTTTTGTATGTATTCTTGGCGTAAATATTTTTCGTGATGTTCGTGTGTTTCGTGGTTCATACTTTCAACTAATTCTGGCTAATCCAACTCAAATTCTTCACGCCAGTCGTCTTCTTCTTTCCAGGGTTCCTGTTCGGTCTTGTCCAGCAAAAACGAACCCATACACAGGTAGTCCATCTTGGTGCGCATGAAACAGGTATACGATTCTTCGGGGGTACATACGATGGGTTCGCCGCGCACATTAAACGAGGTATTGATCACAACAGGGCACCCCGTCTTTTCATAAAAGGCTTTCACCATCTCGTAATAGACAGGGTGATCTTCTTTGTTGACCGTTTGAACGCGCGCCGAATTATCCACATGGGTGATGGCGGGCATATCGGAACGAATCACGCGCAACTTGTCAAAACCCTGCGTCTTTTGTTCTTCTTCCGTCAACTCCCGCAGCCGCTCCGGCAATACATCCGCCACGAGCAGCATGTAAGGGCTTTCGTTCCCGCGCAAGTCGAAGCATTCGTCCGCATGTTCCGCAAGCGCTGTGGGCGCGAAAGGACGGAACGATTCCCGGAACTTGATTTTCAGGTTCAATACGGACTGCATTTCACGGGAACGGGGATCGCCCAGAATGCTGCGCGCACCCAATGCCCGGGGCCCGAATTCCATACGTCCCTGATGCCAGCCCACCACTTTCTCGCTGCTGATAAGGTCGGCAACGGCGCCGGGCAATTCTTCGCGCGTGAGTTTGCGATAGGGAATTTTCTTTTCATCCAGAAACGCCTGTATCTCGTCATCGGAAAATGCAGGGCCAAGATAGGTGGCCTTCTGTCGATGCGCGTCCGCAACCCGGGGCTTATCCAGCAACTGATGCCACGCAAAAAGTGCCGCGCCCAGCGCATTGCCGCCGTCGCCGGCACAGGGCTGAATCCATACATTTTCAAAGGGACCTTCGCGCAACAGCTTGCCGTTGGCAACGCAATTCAGCGCCACGCCGCCCGCAAGAACCAGGTGTTTCATGCCTGTTTCTTCATGCACATGACGCGCTATGTTCAGGATAACCTCTTCGGTCACCACCTGAATACTACGCGCCAGGTCCATCTCGCGTTGGGTGATCTTGGATTCCCCTTTGCGTTCGGGTCCGCCAAACAACGCGGCAAAGCGGCTGTTGGTCATGCGCAACCCAGCGCAATAATCAAAGTAGCGCATGTTCAGCCGGAAGGAACCGTCCTCGCGAATGTCAATCAGTTCGCGCTTGATGATGTCCACATATTTCGGTTCGCCATAGGGCGCAAGACCCATCAGTTTATATTCGCCGCTGTTCACTTTGAACCCGGTGAAGTAGGTGAAGGCCGAATACAACAGCCCGAGGGAATGGGGGAAATTGATTTCCTTCAGGATGCGTACCTTGTTGCCTTCGCCCACGCCGTAAGTCGTGGTAGCCCACTCGCCTACGCCGTCCACGGTGATAATGGCGGCCTTTTCAAAAGGACTGGGAAAAAACGCCGCAGAAGCATGGGACAAATGATGGGTCGAGAAGAGCATCTCCCCCTCATACCCCAGTTCCTTGCGGATGGTATTGCGAACAAACAGTTTTTCCTTGAGCCACGACGGCATTTGCGACAGAAAGGACAAATAGCCGTGGGGCGCCATGGCGAGATAGGTCAGCAACAACCGCTCGAATTTTACCAACGGCTTGTCGTAGAAGGCGATGTAATCCACCTGGTTAATGTCCAGACCGCGTTCGCGAAGACAATAATCCACGGCGTTATTGGGGAAGCGCGGATCGTGTTTCTTGCGGGTGAACCGCTCTTCCTGTGCGGCAGCAACGATGTCGCCGTCCTGAATCAGACACGCCGCGCTGTCATGATAAAAAGATGATATGCCAAGTATATTCATGTATGCTGTACTCTTCTGTGCAGACAGGCTGGATAACCTGCCGTACTTGATCTATGTAATACATTGATAATAACATGCCGCAACGGGGATATATGCCGTGTGCGTTGCATTTTACCCGTTTGTAACGACATAAATAAAGCAAGTCCGATTGGAGTAATATCCAGAACAGGCAATGTTTCTTTTGCAGAACAAAAAACACATAGTGCTGGCCATCGCTTTTATATCGATTCTTTGTGTTGCAGCGGCAATGCGGCTGCCCCAACTCGAGTTGCGTCCCGTCCATGGCGACGAAGCCAACCAGGCCATGAAAACGGGCATGTTGCTGGAGAAGGGGGAGTACAAATATGACCCCCACGAACATCACGGGCCAACCCTCTATTATTTCACCCTGCCCATTCTGTGGATAAACGGCGTTTCCTCTTTCGCAGAATCAACCATAACCCAATACCGCCTGGTTGCGGTATTCTTCGGGTTGCTGACCATCGTGTTGCTATGGTTCCTGCGCGACGCCCTCGGCCCGTGGGCGATGTTCTGGACAGCCCTGCTCCTGGCAGTCTCCCATGTCATGACCTATTACAGCCGCTACTACATTCAGGAAATGCTCCTTGTCTGTTTCACCCAGGCAGCGCTTGCCACTGGCTGGCGGTTATACAAAAAACCGTCCCTCCTGTGGGCAGTGCTCTTCGGAATTTCTCTCGGACTGATACACGCCACAAAAGAAACCTCTGCATTCATAGCCTTCAGTTTCATCGTCGCTGCAACGCTGACGATAGGCTATGCCCGCTTACGCGACGGCGCTCCTGTTAAGGAACAGATGCGCGGTTTGTGGAATGCTGGCGCAGCGAAATACATGACCATAGCCGGTGCCGTCGCGTTGCTGGTATCCGTCACCCTGTTCTCTTCTTTCTTCACCAACTGGCACGGGCCTCTTGATTCCCTGCTCACCTACGCCCATTACCTCACCCGCGCCGAAGGAGAAGGCAGCGCTGCGGTTCATGACAAGCCGTGGTACTACTACCTGGTACTGCTAACCTACACCTATCGCCAGGCAGGGCCCCGGTGGACCGAAGCATTGACGTTGCTGCTGGCAGTAGTTGGCGTAATGGCTTCTCTGTGGCCCGCTGCGCGCACATTGGAAGCAGGACAAAAGCAGGCGGTCATGTTCAGGCGTTTCCTGACCTTCTACGCTCTGCTCATAGTGGCACTCTACACCCTCGTCCCCTACAAAACCCCCTGGAACCTGCTGGTGTTTTATCATGCTGCCGTCTTGCTGGCAGGCATCGGTGCAAGTGCAATCACACGCCTGGGACGCTGGCGGCCTGTGCAGGCAACCCTCTGCCTATTATTGCTTGCCGGTGCGGCACACATGGGACACCAAAGCTACCAAGGTAACTTCATTTATCCCGCTGACACGCGCAACCCCTATGTATACGCGCATCCCTCAACAGCAATACGCCGGATTATCACCCGAATCGAAGACATCACTGCAGTTGCAGATGAGTCCAATGCGCTGCACATTAACATCATACGTCCTGATGGCGACTACTGGCCGCTCCCTTGGTACCTACGCAAACATACCAAAGTGGGCTGGTGGCGCAGTATCCCTGAAAAACCGGATGCCGCAATCATCCTCGCCTCTCCGCAACTTTACGAAATTCTTCAGGAACGACTCCGAGACGACTACCTCGTAGAATTTCATGCGCTGCGCCCCGGATTTTTGTTGCACGCCTACATCCGCCGCGACCTGTGGGACGCTTTCATGCAAACCCGGCAATAACGGTCGCGATATCCGCCATCAGTTTCTTGATCTTTCGATAATTATGCATCCAGCGTTTGGTCTCCTTGAGCATCTCTTCGGGCACATAGAACGACTTGGCTTTTCCCTCTTGCTTGACGGTGAGCATGTGCTATAGAAGGCAATAGCCTGTTCTACAGGAGATAAAATTAGCGCAAAAAATTCTCGCTTCAAGGTGCTAATCCCCAGTGAAATTCAATATGTAACCGGAATAACGGCGGATTGGATTATTTTGTCTTCCAACGATTGCCCAGGTTTTGGGGAACATCAGGGAAGCCATGAAGCACGCCATTGTGCAAAGTCTGCTGCAGGGGCGGGAACATGGGCAAAGAAGGCAGTTGTTCTGCAGGAAAGAAAGCAGCACGAATAACGCGGGGGTCTTCGCCTTTGGACGGTTCGGCGTTATCGTCTACGGTTGCGGCAAAGGCGAGTTGGACAACATGACGCGATGCGTCGGGAGCGATGCTTTCAATAAGGAACAGCAACCTGCCGGGCTGGATTTTCAGGCGCGTTTCCTCCCACAGTTCACGCACCAGAGCATCGCGAAGGGTTTCCCCGTGGTTAAGGCCGCCGCCGGGGAGCAGGTAATAGGTTTGGTTGTCTTTACAGTGCTCCGCCAGCAGCAGGGTGTTGTTGCGGATAATCACCGCTGCCACGCGGATGCGCGGGTTTTTGCCATAGCGGTTATCTGTCATGAATCATAGATTCCTTTTCGTTACTTCAACAGTTTGAGATTATGAGGAACAGTATAGCACGTTGTCGTATGGGTAAAGTGGAATAGTAGATAAGTTGAACGATGTTGCTAATACTGCTACTGTTTGCATGTTGGTAAAGAGGCAAAGATGCCTCTTCTACGTTATGCCAGTCTTGGAAGAAATAATGCTGCAATGATGAGGATGCTATTATGAGAAATGTTGCCCTGTTTAGTTTGTTTTGTATTGGCGCAGTTATTCTGCCTGTACAGGCGCAATTTGAGTTTGGCATGGCGGGACCAGAAGTTAAGGAAGAGGTAGCGTTTGAGACAAATGCCGTTCATGCGGGTGCTTCTTTTCGTGGCGCGGTGCGGTTCTCCTTAAGTTCCGGATGGCATGTGAACTCGAACAAGCCGCTGGAGGACTATCTGATTGCCACGGAATTGACGTTGAAAGAAGCACCTGGTTTTACGCTGGAACGTATCGCCTATCCCGAACACAGCATGTACACCTTCGACTTTTCACCCGACCAGCCGCTGGCGGTGTATGGCGAGGA
>CAZBNU010000025.1:5662-27785 GCA_964493075.1 uncultured Nitrospirales bacterium
TTCACCAATACGGACGGCTTTATCGCATTTCTGGATGCTGCAGAACAGGGCGAAGGTACACATGCCGCTGCCGCTGCCGGCGGTTGGTGGTGGATGCTGTTGGTGGTGCTGGCAGGGGGGCTGCTGTTAAATCTTACGCCGTGCGTGCTGCCATTGATTCCCATCAATATCGCTATTATCGGTGCAGGCGCCCGCGCAGGATCCCGCAGTCGTGGTTTTGCTTTGGGCAGTGCCTACGGTCTGGGTATTGCCGTGGTGTATGGCGCACTTGGACTAGTGGTGGTGTTGGGCATGTCTGCAGCGTTCGGTACCCTCAATTCGACGGCCTGGTTCAACGGGGCCATTGCTGCCCTGTTTGTTCTGCTGTCCCTTGCCATGTTCGATATTGTGGAGATTGATTTTTCTAAGTACCAGGCGAAACTGGGTATCAAGGGCAACAGCGGCGGCCATTTCCTGATTGCCCTGGGTATGGGCGCTGTATCCGCATTGCTGGCAGGGGCCTGTGTAGCGCCGGTGGTGATCTATGCCATCCTGCAGGCGCAAGATTTGTATAGCCAAGGCAATGTGTTCGCCTTGGGGCTGCCCTTCGCACTGGGTGTGGGTATGGCGCTGCCCTGGCCATTTTTGGGCGCGGGCTTATCGCTGCTGCCCAAGCCGGGGAAGTGGATGACCCGGGTGAAACAGGCCTTCGGCATTTTTATCCTTGGCTTCGCCCTCTATTACGGCCATCTTGCGTACACGCTGGCACGGCCCGCAATACAAGTGGAAGAAGCCGCAAGCGGATGGACGAATTCGTTTGAAGAAGGACTTGAGCAGGCCCTCAAAGAAGACCGGCCCGTACTGATTGACTTCTGGGCAACCTGGTGCAAGAACTGTTCGGTCATGGACCGCACCACCCTGAAAGATGACGCGGTGTTGTCCCGTCTGGAGAATCATGTTAAGATTAAGTACCAGGCTGAAGTATTAACCGAATCGCCTGTGAAGGAAGTGGTGGAGTATTTCAAAGTGATGGGATTGCCCACGTTTATTGTGCTGACGCCAAAGGAATAAGGCCATATACAGTTACGTTTCACAACTGGTATACGAACATTTTCTTACGGTTGCGGGCTTCCTGCTGGCCCTGCTTCTGGCGGCGCGGGTGTTGCAAGAAAAGCGACAACCAGGAAGTACTCTGGCGTGGCTCCTAGCTATCGTATTGATTCCTTATCTTGGCGTTCCTCTTTACCTGTTGATCGGCGGGCGCAAACTGAACCGGTTCATTCGTATCAAGGGCAAGCTTTACGTCCAGAACACTGACAGTTCGATGCCACGACCGGAATTCACAGCGGAAGCACGGGTTATCATTGAAGCAGGTTTGCCGCCGCCACATTCGGGCAATCATGTAGTGGCGCATCATAACGGCGAAACAGCCTTCAACGCACTCATGGCTTTGTTTGAATCTGCCCGGGAAACTATCCATGTGTCCACCTTCATCCTGGGACGGGATGAAACCGGCCGTGCCGTGATCGAAATGCTGGCGCGCAAAGCGCGGGAAGGTGTTGAAGTGCGGTTGCTGCTGGATGGCTTGGGCTGTTTGTGGTCCAGCGGCAGGTTCGTGCAACCATTACGCGATGCAGGCGGGAAGGTAGGCAAGTTTTTGCCTGTACTGCCACTGCAATGGCGCTGGTCGGCAAACCTGCGCAACCATCGTAAGATTGTTGTGGTGGACCATTGCGCCGCCATGGTGGGCGGCATGAACCTGGCCACCTCATTTATGGGACCCACCCCGAAACGCCGCCGTTTCATAGATTCCGCCGTATTTCTCTGTGGCCCGGCAGCTGCTGATATTGAAGAGGTATTTTTTGATGACTGGAACTATGCCACTCATGAAAGCCTTTCGCTGCCTGATGAATTACCTGTCTTTCAGGATCGGGAAAGGTATGCGAATGCATTTGCTGCGGAAGTGCCATCAACCGAGAATTCGCTGGTGCAGGTGATACCGAGCGGTCCGGATGTGGAAGAGGACACTTTTCATGATGCGTTGATTACGGCAATTATGAATGCCCGTAAACGGATATGGTTGATTACCCCCTATTTTGTGCCTGATGAGTCGCTGGTGAAGACGCTGGCGTTGAAGGCGCGTGCGGGATGTGATGTATGTGTGCTGGTGCCGCTGCATTCCAATCATCCCACGGCGGATTTGGCCCGGGGGTCAGTGCTGCGCCAGATTTCAGCAGCAGGGGCGACCATCTACGCGTATCCGGGGAACATGGTACATGCAAAGGTGATGGTATTTGACGATACGCTGGCAATTACGGGTTCGCCCAATCTTGACATGCGCAGCATCTACCTCAATTTCGAAATTGCGCTGTTTCATTACAGCCGAGAAGAAGTTGAACAGTACGCCGACTGGATACGCACCATGCAAAACGCCTCGCATATCATCAAACCGGAAGTGGTGAGCAAAAGCCGCGCCTGGGCGGAAAACTTCTGCCGCTTGATTTCACCACTGTTGTAAGCACCCGACTTTTATGCTGTTCTCATACTGCGAATGGCATCTGCTGGGCAATGACAAGTAGCAGCGAAAACGCCGTTTATTTGAACCGTTTGTGCTGTGCATGGCACAATGCTGTCTGCAGCGGTGAAACTCTTTTCTCAATGATTCAAGGTAAGCAACATGAAACAAGATAATTATTGTAGTTCCGAAAATATTTATGCCCCCAAACATCAATGCAGCGAAGAACCTGCGAAGGAATCTCCGCTGACGGGGATGCTATTGAAGTCGCGCATCGTAATGGTGACAGGCGAAGTGAGCCAGGAACTTGCGGAAGATGTCGTGACAAAACTCTTGCTGATGGATTCCCAGTCGCACGATCCCATCAAGGTGATCATTTCCTCGCCCGGCGGCCATGTGGATTCCGGTTATGCAATCCACGACATGATGCGGTTTGTCGCTTCTCCGGTTATCGCCATTGGCGCAGGCTGGGTCGCAAGTATTGCTGTTCCTATCTTGCTGGGTGCGGAAAAAGGAAAGCGGTTTTCCCTGCCGAACACCCGGTTCCTGCTGCATCAACCAAGCGGCGGCGCAGGTGGCCAGGCGGCCGACATCCGCATTGAGGCGCAGGAAATACTGAAGATTCGTCGGCGCATCAACGGATTGATTTCGGAAGAAACCGGACAACCTGAGGAAAAGGTGGCGCGGGACAGCGACCGCAATTTCTGGATGAATGCCGAAGAGGCCCTGGAATACGGATTGGTGCAGAAAATTATTGCCACCATGGATGAGATTAATTGAGAGAATTTCGTTTGTTGATGTCGCAGCAGGCATCTCTTGTTGGATTGTTCAGGAGTCAGTGAAATGCGCGTATTGATAAGCGGAGCCAGTGGCCTTATTGGCACGGCGTTGACCTCCAGGCTTGAAGCAGCCGAGATGGAGGTGATGCGGTTGACCCGGCAAAGCGTGGACGAAGAGGACGATCGGCAAATCTACTGGCATCCGGAATCGGGTACCCTTGATGCGGAACGGATTGAAGGGTTTCGCACGGTGGTGCATCTGGCAGGGGAGAGTGTTGCAGACGGGAAATGGGATGAGGACAAAAAGCGACGGATTATGGACAGCCGGGTGACCAGTACCACGCTGTTGTGTCGTGTGCTTGCAAACCTGAAAGACAAACCGCGCATGCTGATTTGCGCGTCTGCTATAGGCTATTATGGCGATCGAGGCGAAGAGGAACTGACGGAAGCATCCGAGCCAGGAAACGGGTTTCTTTCTGAGGTGTGCCAGGCCTGGGAGCAGGCCGTGCAGCCTGCCGAAGAAGCGGGGATAAAGATAGTCCACCTGCGGATTGGGATGGTGTTGAGTAGTCACGGCGGTGCGTTGAAACGCATGTTGCCACCCTTCCGTCTGGGACTGGGCGGGCCTGTCGGTGGCGGTCAGCAATGGATGAGCTGGATTGCCCTAAACGACCTGACCGGAGTTATTCTGCATTGCATGAATAGCCGCCGGGTGACCGGCGTGATTAACGCTGTGGCGCCCAATCCTGTGCTGAACCGTGAGTTTGCGCACGCACTCGGGAAGGCGCTGAACAAGCCTGCCATAACCCCTGTGCCCGCATTTGCGATTAAAATCGCGTTGGGCGAAATGGGGCGGGAACTGGTGCTTGCCAGCACGCGCGTCAAACCGGAGCGCCTAGAACAGGCAGGATTTGAGTGGGAGCATCCGGAAATAGACAGCGCGCTACAGGCATGCGTCAATGGTGTCATCTAAGCTAGGCGTCTTTTTTAGTGCAACTCCAGTTTGTCCTGGCGCATAGCCCGGTCAAGGTATTCGCGGGCCTTGTCGGCGGAAGGAACAAAGGGATTGACCACGAGCGCCTGTAGTGCGTGTTCATAAGATTTATGACTGGACGCTTCAATGACGAGGCGGTCGCTTTCCTTTACGGCGCAGAAAAAACCTTTCAGAAAACGAGGCAACATGCCTACTTTGCCGGGCGTACATCCCTTTTTGCTGACGTTTACAGGGATTTCCACACTGCTTTTTTCTGGCAGGTCGGATATGGCGCCCTGGTTTTGAACACATAGCACCATGGGAAATGGTTTGGAGTTCTCCAAGGCTTGTAACAAAGGAATCAAGGTATATTCGTACCACAACGGGTTACGTTGTCGGGTGAGATCGGGAACAGCATTTAACGCGGGATTGGAATACAGGCGCAGAATGCGTTTTTCTGCATCGTGGAGCAGCTGCGAACGAAATCGGGCGCAGGACTGCTGGTATTTTAATGCCTCGCTGCGGTGAAAATACAGGCCTGCGTGACGGGTGGGAATAAGGCGGAACAGGTTTATGAGCAACTGATCAAAATCTTCGTCTTCCGTATTTGTGATCAGGTCCAATACTTTCCGCATTTGGCTTGTGTTGCCCACTTTGACATCTTGTATCCAGCCAAGGTCGTGCAGGCCCAGGCAGTTGATGGTGATGTCAGCAGGGGAGCGCCCCAACAGCGTGCCTATTTTGCGGCGATAGACGCCGGGAAGGTCGTTGACGCCTACAATATTCAGTGAGGTTGATCGGGTAAGGGCCTCCACAATAACACCCACAGGATTTGTCAGGTTGATGAAGACGGCATTGGGATTGACTGCTTCGATCGTGCGCGCAAAACCCATGACGACAGGGAGTGTGCGAAGAGCATTGATTACGGCGCCAGCGCCGATGCAGTCGCTGCCAATCATATCCAATTGCGGCGGGGTCATTTCATCGCGGATACGCGCTTTCATGCCGCCAATCCGCACATGATTGATGATGTAGGAAGCGTTATGCACCGCATTTTCAATATTGGTTTCAGCGATTATCCGGGTGGCATGCCCGTTCTTGTCCACAAGGCGCTGACAGAAATCGCTGACGGCATCCAGTTTCCGGCCTGGTTTGCCGAGCAGTACCAGCTCATCAACGACAAGATTGTGGGCAAGTGCTTTGGAAACAAACTCGGGGATGTATACACTACTGCCGCCAAGTATCGTTATCCTGTCTACCACTGAAGCGTCCTTAAAGTTAACAGCAATAAAATCTGTTGCAATGAATCGGAGTGTAAGTTCACTGGCTTCAGAAAGAATGCCTTCCGACCATAAAGAACCAGTCAGGCATTCAGGCTACCGTTTTTATTGGGCAAAAGTCAAACAGCAGGTTGTTTTGTACACCTGTAAGTATGATATTATACTTGGAAGGAAGTATACGAGGGGAAATCAAATAGGTAGTGGCAGCAATAGTCAGGAGTATTATCCCGATTTCAGGCAGGCGATGATGCTGTGTGTAATAACATTGCATGGTCTTGGCCACGCGCCCGCTCAATATAAATACTACTACTGAATTTATTGTAGTTTTAGGAGAGATGATAATGAATAGTTCATTGGCCATGTTTGGTCTGGAAGGAAAAACTGCGGTAGTCACTGGCGGCGGTGGCGTGCTGGGCGGCGCCATGGCAGAAGGACTTGCAGGCGCAGGTGCCGCAGTGGCTGTGGGCGACGTACGTCAGGAATTGGCGGATGAATGTGCCGCACGGATCGTGGCAAAGGGTGGCAAGGCCAAAGGGTACTTTGTGGATGTCTTCAAGGCAGAGACCATTCAGGCTTGTTCCAATGCAGTGGTGAATGATTTTGGCGGTATAGATATTCTCATTAACGCTGTGGGCGGTAATATGAAAGGGGCGACTACCAGTGCCGAGCAGAGTTTTTTTGAACTTCCGGCAGATGCCCTGAAGATGGTGTTTGATCTGAATCTTGTTGGTGGCGCAATCGTGCCGTCCCAGATTTTTGTGAAGGCCATGCTTGAAAATCCCGAAGGTGGCGTGATTATAAATGTTTCGTCCATGAATGCCTTTCGGCCTTTGACCCGTATTCCGGGGTACAGCGCGGCAAAAGCGGCGGTTAGCAATTTTACACAGTGGCTGGCGGTACATTTGGCACAGGAATACAACCCGAAGCTGCGTGTAAATGCGATTGCACCGGGCTTCTTCCTTACAGACCAGAACCGCTTCCTGTTGACAGACAAGGAAACTGGCGCGCCGACTGATCGTGGTCGTACCATCATCGGCCATACACCACAGGGCCGGTATGGCACTCCTGAAGATTTGGTAGGCGCCACCATTTGGCTCGCCAGCGATGCTGCTCGTTTTGTGACCGGCATTGTATTGCCTATAGACGGTGGTTTTTCGGCTTTTTCTGGAGTTTAGTAACATTTCCTAAAAAAGTATGGTATAATCAAAGTAGCGGTACGACTTTTAGATGTATGAGTTTCGTATGCAGGAGAGACTGGACAATGACGGATGCAGTAGATCGATTGAAAGCACATACGCCAACGCAGCCTTATTTAATAGCCATTGACAGCGATGGCTGTGCTTTTGATACGATGGAAATCAAGCATAAGGAATGCTTTATACCGAACATCATCAAGTTCTGGGACATGCAGCCTGTGTCGAAATATGCCCGTGCGGCGGCGGAATTTGTAAATCTCTATTCCAAGTGGCGCGGCATTAACCGTTTCCCGGCATTGATAAAGACTATCGAATTGCTGGCAGACTGGGATGCCGTGCAGGCGCGTAAGTTTGAGTTGCCTGAAACACCGAATCTGCGGCGGTGGATCGCGGAAGAGACCAAGTTGGGCAATCCTGCGTTGAAGGCGTGGTGTGAAGCGCACAGTGCCGAGGAGGCGCCGGATATGCACCGTGCCTTGGCGTGGAGCCTTGCGGTGAATGAAAGCGTAGCTGACATTGTGAAAGGCGGGTTGCCGCCATTTCCCTATGTGCGGGAGTGTCTTGAGGCCGCCCGTACGAAGGCGGATTTGATGGTCTGTTCCCAGACGCCAACGGAAGCGCTCGTTCGCGAATGGGAAGAACAGGACATGGATCAATATGTTTTTGCTATTAACGGTCAGGAAATGGGCACAAAATCGGAACATATCCGGTTTGCCGCAGAAGGCCGCTATGATAAGACCAAAATACTGATGATTGGCGATGCCTCTGGAGACCTGAAGGCCGCTAGAGCCAACGAGGCTCTGTTCTTCCCAATCAACCCCGGCGAAGAGGAGCGATCCTGGCAACGTTTGTTCGAGGAAGGTCTTGAAAGGTTTTTTGCGGGCACCTTCGCAGGTGACTATGAAAGCGCGCTAATAAAAGAGTTTGAAACCTTTTTGCCGGAAGTTCCGTCTTGGAAAAGGCAGATGTAACGGCAGGTTAAGGTTAGTTTTATAGTACGAAGAGCGTTTGTGTCTCGGGCGTCATAGGAGCAGGAGAAGAAGCAGGTGGTGAAGGAGATAGACGCATTAGTAGTGTAGATGGTGGTGATGTTAGTTGTGTTGGTTACTACATAAGGAAAACGCCGGACCATGTTATCAAAGCAAACGCTGGGTGTACCCCGAAGAAAAACGTTATCGCGTGACATTGCGGAAATATTGACGCGCCGCATCACATCTGGTCAGTATGAGGTGGGAACCAAAATGCCCACAGAACGTCTGTTGTCTCTGGAATTTGGAGTTAACAGGCATGCAGTGCGCGAAGCCTTGAAACGCTTGGAAGCCATCGGGCTTATCCGGATCAAGCACGGCGCAGGCATTTTCATTGAGCGCATCAATTTCACAGCGGGTGTGGAAGTCTTCGATTCGTTGATGACCAATGAAGATGGTACAGTGAATAAAAGTTTTCTTCGTGATGTGCTTGAGTTCCGCAGGCAGATGATCACCACCATCATTCAACTGGCGGTGCAGCGTCGCAAGGCCCGCGAGCTGGGAAAAATCTGCCGCCTCATTGACGACCTGACCTTTAAGCAGGGTAAATATGAATCTGATGAGGAAGCACGCATCACGGCGGAGCTTTTCGAAGCCATAGCCGTGGCGACCCATAATGAGGTCTATTTGCTTGTGCACAATACCTTGAGTCGTATTTTCTGGCAGATTCGAGGAACCTTCAATCTGGCAACCTTTTACAGCCCGGAAGATGTGGTGCTGATGAAAAAACTCAGAAGTGCTTTCGAGTTTTCCAATGTCAAAGATGCTGAGGAAGTGATTTCCCAGTATCTGGCCGTTTTGGAAAAGGCGCTCGAAGAGCATGTCACTCCTTTGGATTCAGGCGAATAGACCACTCTGAAACACCTATAAAATACCGAAAAGGATAGCGCATGGGCAACGCTTGTGATGTTCAGATAGCTGGGGCGGTGTTGTATTTTTTGCCTGTGCAAACGCGGGTACCCCTGAAATTCGGACCGGAAACGCTCACTTATGTTACCTGTGCGCGGGTTGCCCTCAAGGTGACTGATGCTTCAGGCAAAACTGCTGTTGGTTGGGGCGAAACGCCGCTCAGTGTGCAGTGGGTGTGGCCGTGTGCCCTTTCCTATGAAGAGCGGCATGAGGCACTGAGGGCGTTTTGTATCCTTTTAACGCAATCTTATGGCGGCTTCGTTCATTCCGGACATCCCATTGAAATCGGACATGCTTTTCTGGAAAAAACACTTCCAGAATTGTTGAGGGAATTCAATAGTGATCGCAACGGACAGGAGATGCCCTGGCTGGCGGCGTTGGTATGTTGTTCTGCTTTTGACATTGCCCTGCACGATGCCTATGGCATGCTGCATGAATGCCCCGTATATCACACTTATAACGGGGAATGGATGAATTCGGATTTGTCGGCATTCATTACCCCCGCAGCCGATTCGGCAATTGTGTTTGAGGGAAAATATCCTGCGGACTTTCTCTGTTATCCCAGACCTTCAGTGCTGCCAGCCTGGCATCTTGTGGGCGGCATGGATAAACTGGAGGAAGATGAGCGGGACGGTGACGATCCGAATGACGGTTATCCTGTGGTGCTGCGCGAGTGGATACGACGTGACGGACTTACCTGTCTGAAGGTAAAACTACGCGGTAACGACCCTGCGTGGGACTATGCCCGGCTGGTGGCGGTGGGCCATATTGCTCTGGATGAAGGTGTGTTGTGGTTAACGGCTGATTTCAATTGCACTGTAACGGACCCGGCCTATGTGAACGAAATTCTAGACCGGTTGTTGGTAAAAGAGCCCCGCCTCTACGGCATGATCCTCTATGTGGAACAGCCGTTTCCTTATGACTTGGAAAAGCACCGGATTGATGTGCATAGCGTCTCCGCACGAAAGCCGCTGTTCATGGACGAAAGCGCCCACGACTGGCGGGTGGTCATGCGGGGCAGAGAACTGGGTTGGACCGGGGTCGCACTAAAAACCTGCAAAACCCAGACCGGCGCAGTACTAAGCCTTTGCTGGGCCAAAGCCCACGGTATGACGCTGATGGTGCAGGACCTTACGAACCCCATGCTTGCCCAGATTCCCCATGTGCTGCTGGCAGCGCACGCGGGTACTATCATGGGTGTCGAAACTAATGGCATGCAATTTTATCCCGAGGCCAGCAGTATTGAATCTGTAGTACATCCCGGTATCTATCAACGACGAAAAGGGTGTGTTGAATTAAGTACACTCACCGGAAATGGCTTCGGTTATCAAGTGGAAGCTATCGGAAGACCGCTTCCGGAAGCAGCAGCAACCTCTTTGTCAACCTAATTTATTCGTCTTGCAACATAGACTATTGCCCCAGAGCATAAGAACCATCGTCGTAGGTGCGAATTGTACTCGCTCTTAAAAAATAAATCCCCATATTTCCAGTGGTGTTTTTGTGAGTTAATCCTCTTCTTTTCTATACGCGAAAAAAAATTCAATCAAGGGAACAAATTGCCGAGAATGATTGTTAGCGTATCTTGTATAAGAAGGATTTTTTGAAACATTGATTGTGTTCTATAAAACACAACAAATATGTTTATATGTATATTAAAGTCGTTTCTGCTTTTGCAGTTAAGGAGTTAGTGTCCAGTGGCAAAGAAGTCTGGTAGTGATAAAAAGGCAAGCACCCAAGAAACAGAAAACGAATTGTTTGGATTGCCTCAGCAGTTCAAACAAAAAATTCGGAAATGCGCGAAAGAAGTGGAGAAATGCAAGGAACCTCAGGTGGTATTCCTGTGGGCATGCGTCAGCGAGACAGGACTAAAGCCAGGCGTCAAAAGCGGCAAAGATGTTAAGAAATCGCTGACCCAGCAGGAGTGGTTGACAGTGGTGGATGAAGCGGCCTCCCTCGGCGCCAACTGGTTCGTGCTGTCTTTCAGCGTACCTCTTGCCGAACGGGAGGATATCTGGGCGGTATGCAAGTGGGCGCAGGAGGTCCACGGAATGATGGTGGGCTTACATGTAAAGACCCCCAAACTCACACGCAAGGATGTGGATAAGATAAAGCAATTGAACCTCAAGAAGACCCGGGTGCTCGCACGGGAAGGCGCATTAAACCGCCTGAAACTGAAGGCGGAAGATAAAAAAGAACTCATCGTCTGGACAGCCAATCCCCAAGCCGATGGTGAGCGACCCAACTGCCAGGGACCCACGCGCATGATCTTCATCAACGCCCAGGGAATGCTCTACACCTGCGGCTTGGTGGACGGCAACGACACCTACCGCATGGGCCATGTATTTGATAAAAAACTAAAAAATGTGATGAGCGACCCCAACCTGCCCCATCATGTGCATGAAGAACTCCACTACGTCACCCCCGAATGCGATGGTTGCCCCGCCCTCATCGCCAACTACTTCAGCGAGAATGTGTAGCCTGATACACTGATACGGCAGGGTGGGTAAAGCGAATGCGGAACCCACCAGATCAAATGCATGCATTGACAACCAACTTGTTTGGTTTGGGTTCTTGTTTGTTTACCACGAAGACGCGAAGAAAAAGAGAATTGTTTTTCCTTTTGAATCTTCACTATCATCTTGTTCGGCAATGATGCTATAAGTATGTTATAAGGGTATAGTGCTTTGTAGCATCGGCCATGTGGTAAACTAGAGGCAGATAATGATAGGGAGGACCAAGCCTATGAAATGGAATCTGGCAATCGCACACATTTTTATGTTCCTGATGGTTCTGATGCTTACAGTAGATACTGGATATGCAAAAGAGATAAGACTACCCTACCTGAAATGCGAGGTAAGCCTGTCGAAAAGTATCATTACCGCGGGAGAACCGATAAGCATACTTTTCAAATTCACGAACACTTCTGACGGTGAGATTTTCCTTTTATTGAGCGATTCCTGGAATATTTGGGCGGAATCCCTGGCAGAAGGGAATAAGGATGAAAATATAAAAGTTGTTCTCACCGATGAAAAGGGCACTGATATTCCCCGTCGTCATCTACTTTGCAGGCCTCGTAGCCAAGATACTGTTATATGTGAATTCGGTCTTAAACCGGGAAAATCTTTAATTGGTGAGTTTCCGATACATCTTCGTACCTCAACACTACTTGATCATGGGGAATACCAAGTAAAAGTTAAGGTGATTGATTTTTCTTTCGCTTATGATCCACCATTTAACAAAGGTAATACAAGCGGGATTTTATCTACAGTAAAAAATGCATTAGAAACCACTCTTTCTTTATCTGTAGCGTCCTACAGTGAACCAGAACTCAAGGCAACTTATAACGCACTGATAAAAGATGTACGATATGCACTTGCCCACCCATCAGGAAGTTGGCGTGGGGATGATTACGCTGATATTGCATCTCCTGTTCGGACATTGCTTTGGGCGGAAGGTCCTATGGCTGTGCCGTATCAGATTGAACTGATCTATGATCCAGAAAAAGGATTTAGGTTTTGGCCGCCTGCCATTGTAAACACCTGGGATAATATTGTGCGGTATGCGACAACGGAGCAAATTGAGCGGGTTCTTAAGATGGCGCGACATCCGAAATGCAAAAAGAGCCCAAAATTTGAATATGACTATTCTGAATACTATACGCCGGGATTGGCTTGGGCCATTCATTATTGGCACGAAAATGGTTCGGAAGAAATACGTGAACTTACACGTGAACTTGCAGCAGCATTACCCAGAGAAGACCCATGCCCTGACTTCATGAAACGCGGCTATTACCCTTATGGGAAGTAATCAAGCGGCAAAACGTTTTTAGGCTCAACTGGCAACGTTCCACGTGGAACGTTTTTCAGGAAGGTTTCTTTTGGAGAAGGGCGAGGGTGCCGCGGCGGAGTCCGTAGTATGCCCAGAAATCGTTGATATGTTCCACGTGGAACGTTTCCGGCACGGTAAACCTGTCCAGTGGCGCCTGGCAGATGAAAACGCTTGTTTCTGGCATGCGGCTTAAGAGTGCGGGAACAAATTTTTCGGGGCGCTCTACGGCGCGGGCGGTAATGACAGAGGCGCTAACGGTGTCCACGGTTTCGGGGAATGCGCCATGCACAACTTCGATGCCGGTGAGTTCCAGCCGGGCAACTACACGATGCAGAAAACCAACCTTGCCTTCGCTGCGTTCGAGAAGTGTGCAGGGCAGGTCGGGGAACAGACATTTCAGCGGGATGATTGGGAAGCCACCACCGGAACCAATGTCGAGAATGCGGATTTCGGGGTTGGCAAATTTCCGGATGTACGGGGCGAGACTGAAGGCATCCACAATGTGGACATCCTCTATTCGATCAAGGTCCCTTTCGGAAACTAGATGAAGCGACTTGTTCCAACGTCGGAGTAGCGCGTCGTATTCATGGATTCGTGACAAGAGCCTTGGTGAGGTATCAATGCCATTCTCCTCCTGAAGCAATCGCAACGCCTGTTGAAACGGGGAGTCTGTCATACTGCTATTCACCGGAATCCGGTGCCTTGTCTTCTGCGTTGGTGGAATCAGCCTTGTCGAGCGGCTGCGGTTTTACGGAGGTACAGTGGACAAACAGCCAGATGCGGCGGTAGCGAAGTTCTCCGATGGTACGGCGCACAACAGTGCTGCACAGGGAACGCACCGGGTTCAGGCGGATGGGTGCAAGATTGCCGTGCAGATCGTAACAAGAGACTTTCCGTGCGCCGCTTGCCAATCCTATGGCCTGAAGTTTTGTGCTTTTGAAAAGCACCACCAGGGTATCCAGTCTCTGCCGCCGGATTTCCTTGATCAACGACCATGCCTGTCCAAGCGTTTTGGGGTGCTGCGGTTCCGGCACACATACGCGCTGCTCGTCAACGTGTTCGCTGATGGTGACTGTAGGAAGGCTCTTTGGCACAAAGGCGATGATATGGGCTTCCGGCCAAGTCTTGCGCACATGCTGCACTGCCCGGGTGAAGTGGGGGGCGTAACTGTATAGAATTCCGATTTTGGATGTGTTATTCATGAACCTGTGTTCCTTTTTTCACTTCCTTATTCTCCATGATCTGGTTTAGCAGCGGCAGGTAATGGGTCTTTATAATATTCTCCCAGGTAAACCTGGACAGGGCGCGTTCCCTGCCGGCGCTACCGAGGGACAGCCGCAACTCCGGATTATCAAGAAGGGCTTCAAGAAATCCCGCTAGCGCAGCGCTATCGCCGGGTGGGAACAGATAGCCCGTTTCGCCCTGGACCACAATATCGCGTAGTCCGCCGGTATCCGACGCGCACACAGGTTTCTCCGTCATCATTGCTTCCACCGCCACCAATCCGAAGGGTTCCCGCCAAAGCGACGGCACCACGCAAATATCCGCATTCACCATCTCTTGCAACGTCTCCTCATGGGAGAGCCAACCGGTAGCGACGAAATTACCTTCCGACACTCTTTGGTCGAAGTGGGTGGCCACCACCCGGAAATCGGAACGCTTCTTTTGTAACAGGGTACTTGCTTCCAATACCACCTGCAGCCCTTTCACGGGATCATCCACCCGTCCGGAAACGAAGATGGTTTTCTGTGGACTTTCGGATTTCTCGCTACATGGCTGTATTTCAGCAGCTATCCCGCCGGGGATGACGACTGTCTTATCCCGAAACACACCCAACTCCTGCTTGAGTTCTTCATTAGATACAACAATATGCGTCATGGCTTCCAGCGCTTGTCGTGCCGCGGAGTGATATTCTTTTGTATACGCCTCGGCAATAAGATAGTCCTGCGTCCACGCCTGATGTTGACCACGCCTTATTTCGCCTTGAACCGCATCGAGAGCGCAGGGTCTGCAGACCTCGGGGTTGGAAAAGAAATTGTAAGGGCAGGGTGCACCATCCCTGTACCGCAGCCCATTCCGGGCGCACAGCATTTCATGAGCATAATACCGGCCGATGATGGGGTAGTGTGCCAGCGCCAGGGCCACGCGTGGTTTTAGGGTGTACCCGTGAGCAAGCCAGACCATGTCGGGATTCCAGGCATCCACCGCGTTGCGGATTGCACGGGCTATGGCTTGATGCGTGCGCACAGTACCGGGCACCCGCACTATCTCCACGGGAAAGGGCATGGCTGAGGGGTCAACCTGGCCGCGGCCCGGCGTGTTGTCAAACTGCAGCACAAACAGTTTTACAGGCGCCTGCTGTGCGGCAAGTTCCCTGACCACATGGTAGAGGTCCACATCCGCGCCGCCATTAGGCGGCCAGGAAAACAACAGGTCCACCACGGCGAGCCGTCCTGCGACTATGTTATGTTGATGTTTCAAAACATTCTTTTCGGTAAGTATGGGATATTGTTTTGCGCCTGACGGGCGCATCATGATATAACTACAGGAGAAGTATAGCACGATGCGGCAGAGACTTTCAGGTACGTCCATGTTCCACGTGGAACACTGGTGTTCCCGCATCCCAAACAACAAAAACAGGAGGACAGGTTCAGGGGTTATGGCAGGATATTTTATAGTTCACAGCGGACGTTGCGCAGGAAAGATATTTGATGCTTTCAAGGCAACCATTACGGGAAAGTTTTCTATTGCAGATTTTTTCAGCCACGTGACGAGCAGTATTTCTGATTGCTGGTACGATTACAAGGCGCCGCCCATGAGCGGGCAGCGCAAGGACGCCATGAATCTGGTGAACGACGGCGTGAAGTTGTACAATGCCAAAAAATATCTTGAGGCGCTTAAGGCTTTTAAGACGGCCTCAGAATACGACCCGACCTATGCACGGGCCTACACCTATCTCGGCAACACGCTGTACAAACTTGCTGAGCACGGCGATGCGCTCCGCGCCTGGGAGCGTGCCATTGCAGTAGATCCCCTTTCCGAGGCTGCCAGCAAGGCACGCGCCAAAGTGGCGCGTGTGAAATCCCAGAACCAGATGGCGATTCGCGACCTTCACGAAGGACTGAAGAAGTAGTAGATTTTTAAGAAAGCCCGTGCATTTTGTGGAAGGTGGCATCGCGCTACCGGCAGATTTGGAGAATATTTTTTGAACGGTTCAGCAGCTTTGATGATCTTGTGCAGCTTGATGCTCCTTCCCGGCTTCGGATACAGTCTTTCCGTTGCAGTTCCCGACCCGATTCTTGAGGCCGCGATAGAGGCCCGAACAGGCGACAACGGGATTCCGGGAACCGTGGACGGTCATTGGTTGTTGGGGCAGGATGGCGATTCGGGCGTGTACACTGGCGAGTCTGGAGGTCTGGTAGCGTTGGGGATGGAAGGGGAAACCCTGTTCACGCTGCAAGGTATTACAAACCTCACCGGTTTGGAGCATGCCCACAACCTCACTGCATTGTTGTTGAAATTGTCTCCTGTACCAAGTCTTTACCCGCTGCTTGCGCTCGAACAACTGGAAACCCTGGCCTTTGATTCATGTGCTCTTCGTGACAGCCACTTTGGCGAACTCCTACAAGCAGAATTTTCCCTGATCAGCTTCGGGCTTATCAATTCCTCAGCTCTCTCGAATCAACTGTCTTACGGGCAACTGACTGCCTTCCTGCTGCAACACCCATCCCTTCGCACTTTGGCCTTGATCAACCTCGGGCTTCCTCTGAAGATAAGTGATCTTGCAGGCCTTCCCAGACTGGCTGATCCGCCCTGCCACAGGGACTTGCGCCTCCCGGGTAATACTATTGTCAGTCTCGATGAATTATCCTTGTTCCACGATGTGACCCTTATGGACCTGTCCCAATGTGCCATAAGCGATGAGATTCTGGCGCAAGGCGACTGGTCTCGCATGACGTGTTTAGAGGGAACGGTAGACCTGTCAGGAAATGCCTTTACCACTATAGCGCCCCTGTTGGGTCTTGTAGCCGCAAAAGGGGATACCCCACAGGTGCTCTTGGATTTACGGCAGAACCGTCTTGACGCAATTTCTATTGAGCAGCATATTCCGACACTGGAACAGGCAGGATACGAGGTGCTCTTTGATATGGAGCTGTCTGTGTCCGTAGAAGGTATCGGTGAAGTGCCGCCCCAGGCGGGTACTTCCTGGCATCCCTATGGTGCGTCTATTTATCTCACAGCCCGCCCCCAACCCGACAGTAATCAAGGATTCTTGTACTGGAAGGGAGAGGGTGTGGGCGAAGACTATGGCATTACAGCGATAATGAATACGCACCGACAGTATACAGCGGTTTTCTCCGACACACCGGCTTTGGGGCGACGTTTTTATGCCATTACCACTGAGGTTGACGGTAAAGGTGACGGCGTACTGCTGCCTGCGCGGGGTAGAAGCCTGTATCGTGACTGCGAAATGGTTGGTCTGGTGGCAACACCTTCGCCCGGCAGTTTTTTTGCCGGTTGGGAAATTCTCCCTGCCGGAGGAAAAGAAAAAGACCCTGTGGCAACGTACATCAGTGAGCCTTTTCACGCTGTGGCAATGAACCGTAACTGGCATGCCAAAGCCCGCTTCGATACGGAGGGGCATCTGCTGATCATTGATTCCATCGGCAAGGGCACATTGTCCATGGCCCCTGGAAGATATCCGCTTGCCCACGGCGCGACCATTGTATTGCGTGCCTTACCTGAATCCGGCTGGCGGGTGGCCCGCTGGGAGGACGGTTCCGGTACTCCGCTGCCTGCCCGGGAAAATGCGACAGGGGCTTCCTGCACGGTGGTGGTTGATGCAGACCGCACGGTGCATGCCGTTTTTGAGGAAGCAGTCCGCACGCTCACTGTTCACACAGAAAATAAGAACGGTGCGTCCGGTCATGTTCTGGTTAACGGGGAACCAACGTCTTCAACAGGTCGCTACGCCTATGGGGAAGCGCTTAGCATCAAGGCGGTTCCCGAGAACAAAGACAGCGCCTTCGCCGGTTGGTCAGGCGATTTTCCTGAAGAAGAATCACCAGGAACCTTTGCCCCAGAGTGTACGTTTACACTGACCGGTGACTACGCAATCACCGCTACATTTGTGCCTACGCAAACACAACTTACCATCATTGCAACCCTTGATGGTATTTCTCTTCCCGGGATTGTCACTGGCATGACCCCCCTTCCCGGAACCTATGGTTTTGTACGCCACCCTGATAACCGAGCGAAGATTGAGGTACATTTGCTTCCTGATACGCCAATGGCCTTTGCTGGTTGGTCAGGCGATCTGCAGCAGGGACACTGGTCTTCCAAGTTTGCAGAAACAGTGTCTATGGACCAGGACAGAAGCATCACCGCCGCTTTTCAGACCCAGGACACTTGTCATGTGACTGTGGCGCTGCGCGGCGCTGGAGAAACCTTCCCTGCGCCTGGGGTATATACAGTCGTGCCCGGATGCCCTCTGCCTTTACGCGCCGTGGCCACAGAAGACACCTGTTTTGGGGGATGGTGGATTCGCTGTCAAAACGGGACTGACCAAACCCTATTCCAGCGAGAAGCAACACTGACCGTTACGGGGGACGTAGAAGCAACGGCACAGTTTGGCGAGACCTGTCATTCCTTGTGGATTGGCTCGTCGGAGGAGGGCGGCACCTTGACGCCTCCAATCGGAGTCTATGATGTTCCTCACAGCGCCCTGCTGGATATTCAGGCATCACCGCCGGAGGGCCGCATGTTTTATCACTGGACAGACGGTAGGGGCGGCATTATTTCCCATGAGCCTCAAACCCGCATTACAGTTACACAGGACAGTAGTTATACCGCAGTTTTTGGTGCTCCCGGCTTCCGCGTTCATACGGGAACTTCCGGCACTGGCACAGGTCAGGTTATAGTAAGTCCGGGGGATGTTGACATCCACCCTGCCAATGCCATTATTACCTTGTGTGCGCAGCCCGATCCAGACTCGGTGTTTGTAAGATGGGAAGGCAGCATACCTACAACGGACAGGCAGCAACCGACAGTGTCCTTGATGATGCAGGAGGCGGTACACGCAACAGCGGTATTTGATAATGCAGATTACTATTTAACTATTAATAGCGAAGGATTGCCGGGAGGGCTGGATGCGAAAATCAGCCCGAGTATCGGTACTTTTGGTTATCTGGAGGGAGCGGATGCCGTGGTATTTGCTGCGCCGCCCTCAGACAGCGGAATTGCCTTTATGGGTTGGGAAAGTGATGGTCAGCAGTATATTCACCCTGAACTCCGGCTTGAAATGAATAAGAGTAGAGAGGTTGTAGCACGCTTTTCTCCCGCAGAGGCCATAAACAGTGTTCAGATGCAGGTGTTGCCGCCCAAAGGGGATGGTGCGGGTATACTACGCCCGTTGCCACCAGGAACGTATCTGTTCCACAGGGGCGCTTCCCTGATGTTTTTATGTGATTTGCCTCCAAACAGCTATTTTGGCGGTTTCACAGGGGATTTTACAGGTGAATTTAACTATCATGGATTACCCGTAACGCTGACCCATGATCAGACTATTGGTGCCTGTTTTACGCGAACCGGCACCCTTCTGACTGTGGGGCTGAATGGGGAAGCGGGTGGACGCATCCTACCCACGCCGGGCACTTTTCGGCTGAGCCATTCCCTCGAAGTCACCCTGATGGCGACGCGCACATCTATAGACTGGTCGTTTCTGGGTTGGTATGATGAGCAAAACAAGCGGATTTCTCCGTATGGGCAGCACCGCTTTCAAATACCGATGGCAACCACTAGCATGACGGTTATTGGCGTATTTCAAAAACAGAACGAGACTACGCCCCTTGAATATGCACGAACATTTTTCATACCCTCAAGATAGCGCACCATGAAGTATGGTGTCGTTTATGTTATATTAACGGTTGCAGGCTACGCTTGGTCTTTTTGCAGGCTTCTGAAATATTCCTGTACAAAACGATTTTTATACCTCTGAAATGGAGAAAAGGAGTTCTAATATGGACACGCGAACCAAGGCAAAATTGTGGTTTCATATTGCCCGATGGTTGTTGACACGGGGCCTCTGGGACACGAATTACGCGTTTACGGTTCCTGGAAATCCCAAATTTATGGGGCCGCGCGATGCCGTCAGCAAAATTCCCGATGGCGCGGTCATGGCCTTCTCTGGGTTGGGCGGCAATCAGTGGGTGTCCATCATTTACCGCACTATGCGTAAGATGTATCAAGAAAGCAGCCATCCTAAAGATTTGACAGCCATTGTTATTGGCGGCAACGGTTCCCGTGGGCGCGCTCCTGGTTCCATAGAGGAAATTGGCCTTGACGGCCTCTGCACTCGTTTTTTTACAGGCCACATGGAAACCTTCAAGTCCCTGCTGAAACTGGGTGCTGCGGGTAAAACGGAACTTCAGGTGCTGCCCCAGGGCATCATGGCGCTCCTCATTGAAGCGCAGGGTCGCGGCGAGAAATCCATTCTTATTGAAACGGGTGTGGGCACATTCATGGATCCCCGTGTGGGACGCGGTTCTCCCTTGACGGGCACCGACCAATGGGTGACCGCAGAGGACGATAAACTTCGTTACCGCCTGCCGGATATTAACGTAGCGATTTTTAATGCACCGGCGGCAGATCGAAAGGGCAACATCTACGTTAAGAATTGCGCCATGATTGGTGAAAGCCTGGAGATTTCACGGGCGGCACGAAAGAACGGCGGCTATGTGATAGCCAATGTGGCACAGGTAGTGGAAGAGGGCTACGATGATATTTTCTTGACCGCCGATGAAGTGGATGCTATTGTGGTCTATCCCAGGACACAGCAGGCCGCCGCCATAGAACATCGCAATTTTTGGCCCATGTTCACTCTGAACAGCGATAGACCCCTTGAGGAAGGGGCCGAATTGTTGAAGTATGTGAACCAGACCCTGGGTATCACGCCGCGACGCAGTAATGTGGACAACGCCCTTGCGCGGTTTGCGGCAACCATATTCGCGGAACGCATCGCTGTTGGCAGCCTTGTCAATATCGGTATCGGTCTGCCCGAAGAGGTTTGCCGCCTAATCAGCGAAGCCGGGCTTCACCGTTCCGTTCGCTTCTTCAGTGAAAGCGGCGTGATGGGCGGGTTGCCAGCGCCGGGCGTATGGTTCGGCGCGGGGATATGCCCCGAGGAGATCATTTCTTCAGCACAGGTATTCCACCGGGTTTACGAACATCTTGATGCAAGTATTCTTGGCATGCTTGAATTTGATGCTGCGGGCAACGTGAACGTTTCCAAACGCGGGGAAGGTCCGCTCAACTACGTGGGTCCAGGCGGATTCATTGATTTCAGTTCAACTGCGCGCAATGTGTTCTTTGTGTGCAGTTGGATGGTGCATGGCGGCATGGCCATTGAAGATGGCAAACTAAAGATTGTCAAACAGAACCCGATCAAACTTGTGGACAAGATAGCGGAAATAACCTTCAACGGTAAATGCGCTTTGGAAAGAAATCAGAACATTTTCTATATCACCAATGTGGGCGCGTTCAAACTGACCGAAAATGGATTGGAATTGATCCGGGTTGTTCCGGGCGTGGATATTCAGAAAGACATTCTTGAACCGTCGAAAAACCGGATTCTGGTTCCCGAATCCGGTAATGTGCCTGTAGCGGATAATTCGGTAATGACGGGAGAGAATTTTACTCTGGAGTTGAAAAAGGCGTAATATCAGACGTACGATAGTGTTGTAGCAACCAACCTCAACAGTCGGGAGGCGCGGTTATGATGCAGGAAGCACACTTTAAGGTGTCCGGACAGGTCGAGTTGTATGAACGCCGGATGCTTTGCGACGGCACGCCATTGGCAAATGTGGCGTTACTGCACGGGTACGGTGATCACTGTTCCCGGTACGAATGGGTCATGGAACAATTTCGAGAGGCGGGCATAAACGTGTTCACCTACGACCAACGCGGCCATGGCAGGTCGCCGGGCAAGCGGGCGTACATTCACCGGTTTGAAGACTTCCTTGAGGATTTGGACGTCTTTCTGGAACATATTGCACCTGATGTCAAAGAAACGCCTCTTTTCCTGATGGGGCATAGCATGGGCGGCATGGTGTTGGCGCGCTATGCGCAGACGCGAGAATTGCAGGGGATTCACGGACTGATTTTCAGCAGTCCGTTTCTGGCGTTTACAGACGAAACCCCAGCGTTTTTGATAGCCCTCGGGCCCTATGTGGCTAAAGTACTTCCGTGGTTACCTGTGGGCAGTGTGGATAACACGGGGCTGAGCCGTGACCCTGCAATCGAAGAAATAGCGAACCAGGACCCGTTGGGTTTTCACGGGAAAGTTGCGGCCCAAACGGGCGCCGAGTTTACGCGGATCATACGCAGTATTGAAAAGGACGTAGCCAAAATACAAACATCGATGCTCGTGCTGCATGGCACTCATGACCGTATTGTTTCCCCTTCAGGTAGTGAGATGCTGCATGAGAAAGCGAGCGCCAAAGACAAAACCCTGCGCATGCACGACGGCGGCTATCATGAACTCTACAATGACCTCGACAAGGAACAATTTATGGCGGAGATCATTACATGGATTAAAGCAAGAATCTAATTGATAATTGACAATTGATAATTGACAAT
>CAZBNU010000025.1:27885-31524 GCA_964493075.1 uncultured Nitrospirales bacterium
AATTGATAATTGACAATTGATAATTGACAATGATGGGAAATACATGGTGGATGCTACTGACAACACGGTGAAAGAAAAAGACCAAAATCCACAAGTCAAAGGGAGGGGTATGCATGACGTCGTTGGCTTTTGCCCCAAGACTCACAACATATAGTTCCATGGGGAATTCCGATAATACACCTTAATTCGTAATCGGGATCAGGAAATCGAAATTGACAATTAACAGTGGACAACGAAAAAGATTACAAGCCCCTTGCCCGGGTTGTGTTGATGATACTTGTTAAAAGTTTTATGAGTTCTGTGTTGTCGGATGCCATTGATTCCTTTTCTTTTAGTGTTAGATAATCTGTGGTGTGCAATAACAACAACCAGTATTCAGTTTCGTTGGCTTCTTTCAGTGCGATGGCAAGTTTGTGGACAAAATCCGCTTTGCTTTCTGCTTGTTCTGCTTCCCGTATCAAGGCACCGATGGCTGTGCCGGAACGTAATAACTGTTTAGATAGTACAAACTCCTTCTTTTCGCTTACCAGATACTTATAAAGATTCACCACCCTAACTGCAAATGCAAAGGACTTTTCTTTCACCACATTATCCGTTGCACCCATATATTTTCCTCTTCGTTGTCAATTATCAATTGTCAATTCATCAAACACCTGTGCGCGAAAACGATATAACCTGCTTGATGGATCACGCCAGGCGCCGTCTGGTGCGCCTGCTTTCATACAGATGCCTCTGAGGTAGGCATCCAAGTCCCACCCTTGTTCTTCCGGTACCTGGGGCAACAGAAGACCAGCGCCACGTGCGCCAGCATGTTCAAGATATAGACCGTCTCTTCCGATTTTGATTTCGGAAATTTCGTCTACCTTGATGAAAGGCGACCCTTCTTCTTCACCAGGCAGCAGTACGGAGATTTCAATTTGAATGTCGGGCAACTCATCTTCCTGTACAGGAGGAAAGCGGGGATCGCTGAACCCGGCGTTGACGGCATTTTCCGCGACCGTTTGCGCAATCGAAACCACGCTTTTTGTATAGCCAATGCATCCACGCAGATGCCCCTGTTTGTGCAAGGTAACAAAGGCGCCGCATTTTTGGCGTAACAGAGGTGTCAGGGAATAGTCTTCAATATCCACACGCGCTGCCTCCCGTGCATATTTTTTTAGGCTATCGTGCGCTATACGCAGCAGTACTTGTTGTTCCCCGGTAGACAGCAGCTTTTCATCAGAAGTTTTCATTGTGATACTTACTCCCGTTGTGCCGGTGCACTTTCGATGGGTTGCGCGTTACTGTCCGGCAACAATGTGTCTGCAGGGGGCGTAACTATTTTTTCCGGACGCCGCAAAACCAGCGGGCGCACCTTGTCCGGTCGCGCGGACAGCGGCGGTTTAGATGGATCGTGAAAGGTAAAGGCCGCATAGCTGACAGAACTGGTGGTGCTTTTGGTAAGGGCAGCTGACGTTTCATACGCCAGTATGCGGGGCTCTGTGTTGGGCAGCAGTTTCATCAGAATCTGGATGCAGTCTTTGCCGTCAATCACATTATGGGTCTCATCCAGATAGGCACGAAACCCGCGTATGTCCATGTTCAAAAGGTGCTCAAAAGCCATTCGGTCCAGACGCGCGATGTTTTCGGTGATATTTTCCTTGAAGGGTACGTTGTCATAAGCCTCGCCATATTGGGTGAAACTGCTGCTTACCACGACGAGCGTGCGTTCATTGATGATGGAACGGATGGTATCGGCAACCGTAGCAATGGTGTTTTCCCGCACCACACCCTCCGGGTCGCGCAGGTCGCCAACAAGGATGGGAACCAGCTGAAACTCCTGAAGTCGTTCCTGAAGATAGGGCAACAAAGTTTCGATGGCAAATTCAAACTCGTGGACACGGGTGAGGCGACGACCGCCTTCGTAGTTCACTTGGTGCGCCTGAAACATGGGCGAATACAGTATGTAACGCACGGCGGCGGCATCTAACGCGACAGGGCCCAGTGGCGTAATGAATACGTCCACGGCGGGAACAGAACAGTTTTCGAAGGAGGGGCCATGGCCGGGGGCGATAATGATGACCCGCGTATACTGGCCGGGCTGCAGCGACTTGAAGGCGTGGGCGGAAGTGGAGCCGGCAAGCCCATAAGGCGCGGGAGAAGCAAGAACCGCCGACAGGCGCGCCGGGACATCCGGCACTTCTGCCGCATCATAAAATTTCTTCACTGTGGCAAGCAGCACTTCCGGTTCAGCGGGATAACTGAGCTCCGCCACGGCAGGCCAGCGGATAATGGTCTTTTGGGGTTCCACCGCGGTAGCGGCGTACGCCAGTGACAGCGACAAGGCCACAGCCAGGATGAAAACATATGCTTTTGGATTCATAAATACGCTCACAATCGAGGTTAGTGTTTTTTCAGCAGTACATCTCATATACATCATGGTAGCACAACCCGTTGAATATTACACACTGCTTCCGCGCACACGACATCCATACGTTCCTCCCGTCGCTCTTCTTAACATTGATTCCTGCAAAAGAAGGGATTACAATACATAAACCCCTGTTGGACTAAGCGGCTTCGCCGTGAGAAAAGAATAAAGTTGTACACCAACGTCAGTTGTGAAGCATACGGTATATATACCAGAAGGAATTTATTATGAAATGGAACCTGATTATAATGATTGCAGTGTTGTGTGTAACGATAACGGGCGCTCTTTTTGCGGAAGATGCCAATCCCGCCAACTATCCGGAAGGCTTTGTACCCTTTATAGGGGACTGGGTTGGCAAGTATGTGAAAGGCGAAGAAAAGAATCCAAATGTTGGTGCGCAGGTAATTGCCTTGGGCAACGACGAGTATCGGATCGTGTTGTCGCCAAAACTGTATGCGCGCACTCCGGTAATGCTGGACATTGTGGGCAAGTTGTCCGACGGTACGGTGAAGTATGACGATGGCTATAACTGGGGCGAGATTAAGGAGGATGTGTTCTGGGGCGGCAAGCGTGACGAAGACACCAGCACATTCCATCTGACGCCGTATAAACTTGAATCGCCTACACTGGGCGCCAAACCGTCGAAGAGGGCCATTGTTTTATTTGACGGTTCCGGCTTTGACGAATGGGCACGGTTCCCCAAGGGAACTTCCTGGGACATCCTTGAAGACGGGATTTTACAGGCAAGCCCGAAACTAGGTTCTATAGAAACAGCCCGGAAGTTCAAAAGTTGCAGACTGCATCTGGAATTTCGTTTGCCGTTACTGCCGGACGAACGCGGCCAGGGCCGCGGCAACAGCGGTGTGTTCCTGCAGGACTACTATGAAGTGCAGGTGCTGGACAGCTACGGACTGCCAGGCTACTGGAACGAATGCGGCGCCATCTACCAGATTTCCGCACCCTATGTGAATATGTGCCTGCCCCCGCTCCAGTGGCAGACCTATGATATTGAGTTCCATGCCGCCAAATTCGACCGGAATGGTAAACTGACAGAAAATGCGCGCATGACCGTTATGCATAACGGCACGTATGTACAAAAAGACCAAGAGATGCCCCACGGCACCTCTTACAGTGGCACAAAACCGCCCGTGCCGCCCGTGAAAGGCGCGCAACCGATCCACCTGCAGGCCCATAACAATTGTGTGCAGTATCGCAACATCTGGATAGAGCGA
>CAZBNU010000026.1:0-6580 GCA_964493075.1 uncultured Nitrospirales bacterium
GCCGCCATTAATGCAGTTAACGCATAGTATCGCTTACAACGCCCAGCCGTCGCGGTATGTGACGTGATGTTTGCCGTTGCTTGATAACGTACAGCAGGTTTTATTGTGCTACGGGATCAATCTTTCTGGTTTGCGTATACCGCCAGAAAATGCCGCCAAGAACAACGAGTGTGCCGATTAAGGTAGCAATGCCAATCGCAATGATTTGCCCCGTTGTCCATTTGGATTTATCAGCACCGCTTTCAGTAACGTTAGCGGCATTAATCTCTGAACGCTTCATGATCCTGACATTTTCAGGAATATCAATCATGAATACTTCATCTTCAAATTGTTCATTGATTCTTATAGTCTTGGGATCATACTGAATATATTCGACTACGCTTTCGGTAAACAATCCTCTTTCCATAATCTCAAGTTCAGCCGTTTCAGCGCCCATATATCCGGAATTCCGTGCCTGTAGCAATTCTCTACCTTCTGGATTTACCAAATATGTTGTATGCGTCACATTAAGTGGAAATAGGAAGTCGTGAATGACGACATAATCCAAGTATGAATATGAATATTTTGGCCACCTGAGTTTTGTTATATCACCATCGTATTCATCAAGCCAAATAGAATATACAGATAAATTCTCAACATAACCTTGCTGGTCAAAGGAAAACTCGAAGTTTATGCCAGAAGGATGTTTGAAGAGCAGGATATCTCTTTCATTTTCGTTTTTTAGTGACGCTTCTCCCTCTTTTAAATAATGCAGTAAAGGTTCATCCAAAGATGTTATTTTGCCAAAGACTCTAAGGGGGGACTGGTAAGCACTGTCAGGGTAAACAAAGTTCCAAGAATTCTCTGTCGTGTCCCATGTATAGTGTTGCCATTCTTCTTTATCTCCATTCTGGCGGAAGTAAGAACGTTGCTCTACAAATTTGCCATTAAGGTAAGAACCTTGCATCCATTTTCCCGTTTCATCATTAAGTTCAGACACAAATCTATTGGCCCCATCATAGCAATACCTTACAGTGGTTATACTTGCTGGCCTGCTTGGATCTTTGTCCGAATCCGGGTGATATAAAATATATCGTGTTGACATATATTCGACACAAAATGTTTTTAATGAATCCAACCAGTTTGTAACTTCTGTATACTTATTTTTTGCCCCGTCATCAGCAAAAAGAACCGATTCTGAATAACTAACGGCAGAAAGAGAGATTAGAAATAGTATAATGGGTATTTTATATCTGTGATGCACTGCTCAAACCTTTTACTTGTAAATAGCACAACAATAAAATATATACATACAGCGAGGTATATGATATACTTTTCCTGTACCCAATTTTTCATTTGTACTATATCAGGCATCAGCCTGGTATCCAACCACAAACTCCTAAACACGCAGTGATACTTTCCCTACGATCCGCACATGGGGTTTCCGCAATGAATTTTGTTTCACCACAAACTTTACTACATGGCGGATCGCACGTATCACAAGGAGTTCCCGCAATAGTACCAATACCCCCTGGTTTTTCGCATTTATAATAAAAAATATCTATCTCGCTATCATTAATATATTCCGGAGCACAACCAAGGCAAGTGAAGCCGCCCGTCGCACCTGTTGATGACATACATCTTTCACTGTAGTCAGGGGATTCTCTTTTACATATTACTGATTCACCCTCACATTCACACTCACATCCCATCTTGATCGTGCCAACACCGAATACAAGACAAACAACGATTACCAGACGTGCTATTTTTCTTAACATTTTTCCAGCCCTTTCTTTGTGTTGCCGTTACACAATGATTGTACCCTACTCACTACTCACTAATCACTAATCACTGCTAACTACTTACTACTAACTACTAACAGTATAAATCATTTGCCAACCTGTTTGCAATTTTTTATCCGACGTGCTATGCTATCAACAATATACTCAGCAAAAAGAGGTGCAGATTGATACCGCCTATGAAAACGGAAAAGCCAAGTGCCATATATTCAGGAGGTTGGTCACCATGAAAAACAGCAAGAATGAAAACGCCTGCTTCTTGTCAGACAAAGGTTTTACACTGGTAGAGCTGATAGTTGTTGTTGCGATTATTGGCATTTTGTCTGCGTTATTGCTTCCTGCACTTGCACGTGCGCGCGAAGCGGCACGGCGTTCAGGCTGTCAAAACAACTTGAAGCAGTGGGGGTTAATTTTCAAGATGTATGCCAATGAATCCCCTGGCGAAAAATTTCCGCCGATGCAAGTAATTCAAGATATGCGAGGCCTTGATCATCAGCCTTGGGTGACTCCAACCTTGTCACTGATGATTGCACTTGGTCCTTCTGTTATGGCAATTTATCCAGATTATCTGAATGATGTTCGTATTGTTGCATGTCCTTCCAGTCCGCAATTCAACCTGATTATGGAGCGTCTATATGCCGATGAGCGGCAGAATTACCTGCCGGTTGGCGCGCCCACGTTGATATGGAGGCCGAACCTTATTGGAAGCAGTTATATTTATTTGGGCTGGGTATTGGACAGACTGGAGTCTACCAGTAGAGCAAATAATTTCATCTTGACATCATTTATAAGTAGCCTGGGAGGAAGCATTGCGCCGGATACCCTTATGCCCACGCAAATTGGCGCAGCGCTGGATGGCATTATCGAAAAGAACGGCATGGATAATTTAATGCTGTGGATACTTGACGACAATGTTTTTGCTGTTGCATCAGCATTGGACGAAGATGTTCCAGCGCCGGGCGCTGGCAACGCGGATGGAGATACCATATACCGGTTGCGCGAGGGAGTCGAACGGTTTCTGATCTCTGATGTGAATAATCCAGCAGCAAGAGCAGAAGCACAAAGCCATATATGGATCATGTTCGATATGATTTCTACTGGCGGCGCCGCAGATGCAAGCTTTAACCACCTTCCGAGCGGATGTAATGTTTTGTATATGGACGGTCATGTTGATTTTGTTCGTTATAAGCCGGTTCCTGATATTGAATCTATGACGCCTGAACAGGCAACGGCAGCCATGTCTTCCTGTGTTAAACCCGTTTTGCCAACGGTTGCACTCATGATTGATGCGGCACAATGGATGTGAGACGTTGATCCGCATCAAGGCTTGATGCACGTTTGGAAAGGTTCAATATTTCAACGCCGACAACTTCATTGCATACATTAAAATCTAAAACCACCCCCGGTGATACTTCTTCAGACTCCATAATTTGGGAATCGTCTAAACGCAAATAAAGTGCATCTGTTTCTTTGTCTACATATAGTTTCATGGGCTGCCTTTATGTCTACGAATGAAAGAATGTCAACCCGCAAAAAAATAATTACAGTGTCCAGCCTTCGCGGTAGGGCGGTGTGATGCAGGCGGTGGCGTCGGGGTTGTCTTTGAAGGTCATGGTGGCGGCGTCCCAGTGGAGTATGGTGCGCGGGAAACGTTTGGCGATGTTGCCGAGCAGGGCGGTTTCGGTGAGGGGGCCGGAGTAACTGAAATCTGCACCGGCGGGCGTGCCGTTTTTGCAGCCGCGCACCCAGTCCATTTCATGGGAATCGGGAACGCGCTCAATGGTCTCCGGTGGTGGTGTAAAGGCATCCATTTTAGCTTTGGGCAGCAGGCGCGGGCTGTTGCCGTAGGTGCCGCAGGTGAGCAGGCCGTCATCCCCGATGAACAGCGCACCGCCTTCACCGTCACCGAGGTCGCGCGGATTTTCCACGTCGGGATGGCGCGGCGGTTCCAGCCCGTCGAACCAGCTCACCATTACCGGCGGCATATCGCCCCGTGCCGGGAACTGGTACCGCACAATGCAGGCAATAGGATGGGTGTCGTCATTCATATTGGTGGAATTTGCTTCGATGGTTTCCGGTGCGCCCAGGTTCAATGCCCACACGACGGGGTCCAACGTGTGCGCGCCGCGGTCGCCCATCATGCCGCAGCCAAAATCAAGCCAACTGCGCCAGGTCAGCGGATGGTACGTCGGGTGGTAGGGGCGTTCCGGTGCGGGACCCAGCCACAAATCCCAATCGAGGGTTTCGGGTACCGGTGGTGTTTCTTCGGGGCGTGTGCCAAGCTGGGAACTCCAGTAGGCATGTCCCCAAGGATAATAACTGAGGCTGCACCAGGTCTGCACTTCGCGCACTTTGCCGATGGCGCCTGCCGCGATCCATTCACAGACCTGACGCGCATCCCTGCCGGAATGTCCCTGGATGCCCATCTGGGTGCATACGCCAGCTTGCTTGGCAAATTCGGCTAGTTTGCGCGATTCAAAAACTTTATGGGTGAGCGGTTTCTGACAATAGACATGCTTACCTGCCTGCATGGCGGCCATAGCGATCACCGCGTGGGTATGATCGGGCGTGGCAATAACAACAGCATCTATGTCCTTCTGCTTTTCCAGCATGACCCGATAATCTTTGTAGGTCGGCGCATCGGGATATTGCCTGAAGGTCTTGGCGGCATAGTCGGAATCCACGTCGCACAATGCCACAATGTTTTGCGAGTTCAGGTTGCGCAGGTTGGATGCGCCCATGCCGCCCACGCCGATACCGGCAATGTTCAGTTTGTCACTCGGCGCGGCATAGGCCGTCCCACCAAGCACATGACGGGGTACAATGTGGAATACCGTTGCTGCGGTGACTGCCTGCGCTGTTGTGCCCAGAAATGTACGACGATTGATCTTCTTCATGTTCAGACCCTTTTTTTGAGGTTCAAGTATATTCTTCACATTGATAAACGGGATGAATGGGATAGTGTTGGTAGTAGATATCCCATTCATACCTTTTATCAATGTAAAATCAATTCAACATTACTGCTGCACCGTGAAATCATTCAAGTCAATTTCCTCCACCCATTTTACAGAGACGCCCTCCTCTGTTTCCATATTGATGTTTTCAAAGGACAACCGCAGCAAGGGTGCCTCGGGCAGTCCTTCCATCCGTGCCGCCCATTTGGTGTCCCGCGCCGTGATGTTGCGGAAGGAAATATCGCGGAAGATCGGCGCTTTACCTTCGGTGGTGCCCATCCAGGCGCGGTATGCCGTGGTGATCTGGATTGCCTCCCGAGGGATGCCTTCCATATCAATATTTTCAAACCATATCTTCTCCACCACGCCACCCCGTCCGCGGGTGGATTTGAGACGGATGCCCACGTCAGTGCCCCGGAAGATGCTGGAATGATAGTAGACGTTGCGGATGTCGCCGCTGGTGTCGCTTCCGAAGACCGCGCCGCCATGTCCCTTCGCCGTATGGATATAGCGCACAACGACATTCTCCGTCGGCCTGCCCACCCGCCAGCCGTCTTCGTTCATGCCGGACTTCATGCAGACGCAATCATCGCCTGTGTTGAAGTAGCAATGTTCAATAAGCACATTACGGCTGGAATCCACGTTGAGTCCGTCTGTGTTCGGTCCGCCCTCGGTCAACACGCGCAGTTTTCGGACAATCACTTGGTCGCAGTAGACGAGGTCAATAGTCCAGAACGGACCAGCCTCGGCAATGGTGAAACCCTCCAGCAGGACGTTGGTGCAGTTGATGGGACTGATGAACTGAGGCCGTAAACCTGCCTCCACAGTACCATAGATGCGTTCTTCAGGAAGGACTCCTTTGAGTATCTGTTCCTGGTACATGCGCACGGCGGTGGCTTCCTGTCGCTCAAACCACGGCCACCACGGACGGCCGTTGCCATCGAGCGTTCCCGGTCCGGTGATGGCAATGTTCTCGCAGTCCCGCGCATAGATGAGGGGCGAGTAGTTATAACATTCAAAGCCTGCCCAGCGCGTAAACACCACGGGCAGGTAATCTTCCGGATCATCAGAAAAACGAAGCACAGAACCTTCCATGAGGTGCATGTTCACGTTGCTCTTCAGGTGAATGGCACCGGTAAGCCAAAGCCCGGCAGGGACCTGCACCACACCACCACCCGTCGCCGCACACATAGCAATGGCATCATTGATGGCCTTGGTGTTCTTGGTCTCGCCACCAGGCACAGCGCCAAAGTCCGTGATCGAAAACGCTGCATCAGGAAGCATGGGTCGTTCCAATTGCGGCATATCAAAGGGTGCTTCAATGGGTGCTATGGTTTCGGGGGCAGCCTCAATCCCGACGCGATCACGCCACCCTTCACCACTGACAGTTCCCGACAAAATAACAACTCCAACAAGAATAAAATGCATAAAGACTTCCTTATTTTGCCTCTGACCAAGTATGCGTCTAAAAACCCCTGTGCGCGAATAAGTGAGATTAGAACACAAAAAGGATGTTAGATTACAGCCCCGAAGTTCGTGTTTCAGCGGAATGCAACACAATGATTGATAAGCCCTTCCAATGCAGGAAATGCCTGCAAAACACAATATATTGACTTTTATACCATCATTGTGTACTATATAGAGTACCGATTGAAGCATATCGGGATTACTACAAGATACAAGGAGAATAACGCATGCCGGATAAAGGTTTCTTTAATATCGCCTATTTCGTTACGGATTATCTCTTTGACGTCATCTGGGCGTTGGCACGCACCGTTTTGAGCCCCATCTTCCTGATTGGGTGGTTCATCGCGGACGACAAGCCCATTGGCGATTACGACTGGTGGC
>CAZBNU010000026.1:6680-26731 GCA_964493075.1 uncultured Nitrospirales bacterium
CTGATTGGGTGGTTCATCGCGGACGACAAGCCCATTGGCGATTACGACTGGTGGCAGAGTTAATCACTACTGCCGATAACAGCAGCGTCGGTGATTCTAAAAGTTAAGATTTCCTGATCCCGCCTACGAGTTATGGCACATTTCCGGAATTATTCGTGGCACTATACTTTGTCAGTCTTGAGACAAAAGCCAACCACGTCATTCCCGTTTCCGACGGGATCAAGACACCTGAAGTTCAGAATTCCTGATCTCGCCTGAGAGTTATGGCACATTTCCGGATTTCTTCATGGGCACTATACAACTGTTGTTCTGGGGCAAAAGCGAACGACGTCATTCCGGTTTTTTCGGGCGGTTGTATATTCGCTGCCATTGTTGGTATAGGACAGTGCCTGCATGAAATGCTCCCTTAATGGTAATATCCTGCCCGAAAAAGACCGGAATCCATAGTATTACAAACGCGCCCAACCTTGACTCATGGATTACGGTCTTTTTCTTTTTGATCAAATCCCTGGCCCCTGGAAAAATCAAGGGAGACGTGTATCCCGAACACGTCTCCCTAATCCCCTCCCGTTTTTACGGAAAACAGGAAGTCCTTTTTTAAGATATCAAGCGTTTTTGGTCTTGGGCGCTTTCAACAGAAGTGCAAGCACCGCTGCTGCAATACAGGCGCCGCCAGCAATCAAAAAGGGAGTCAACCAAGCGTTTACATCACCAGCAGACCTATCCTTGAAGAAAGCGGCGATTTGGGGACCAACAATACCAGCCACGCCGTATGCCAGGAACACCCAGCCGTAGTTTTTACCTACATTTTTATTGCCAAAGAAGTCCGCAGTGGCCGCCGGAAACAGAGCAAAGTTGCCGCCGAAATTAAAGCCTATGATGCAGGCGCCTATGATAAGCCCCAGTTGATTGCCGCCAATATAGAAAAAGGCAATCATGATAATACCCTGAGCAAGGCACATGAGAAAGAGGGATAATTTTCGTCCGATGGTATCCGAGACGGTACCCCAGACAATGCGTCCAAGACCGTTGAGGATGGCGTAAAGGGCCATGGCTGTACCTGCCATCGCACTGGCAGCAGCCGCATCTGGGGCGGCGCCACTAGCCTGAAGCGCGTCAATACCGAAAAGTTTGATGCAGCCGATTACCATCAATCCCGCCATACCTGAACCGATAAACATCAGCAGCAGCATCCAGTATTGGGGGGTAAGCAGCATTTGCGATTCTGTCAGGTCTACCGCGCCGGTCGCCGCACTTGTTGCGGACAGCGCTGGGGGATTCCAGCCTGCGGGTTTGAAGCCATCGGGAGGATTGATCATGACAATACTACCGAGCAACACAACTACAAGAAAGGTAATTCCATAAACCACAAAAACAGCCTGAACGCCGGGCAGTCCCATCATACCTTCACAAAGATTTAACAAGCCGCCAAACCAGCTGCCGCCGAGTTTAACCCAGATGGTCGCGCCAAATCCGAATCCAGCCACGGCCATACCGGTAATCATGCCTTTTTTGTCAGGGAACCATTTCACGCATACGGCAATGGGCACCACATAAGCCAAGCCAATACCCGCGCCGCCAATGAGTCCGATACAGATTAACTGCATCAAAAAAGTCTTTCCCAGAAAACCGCCCAGGATGTAGCCCACGCCCAGGACAATGCCGCCCAGCGCCGCAATGGGACGTGGCCCCACCTTCGCCTGCATGCGTCCTGCAATCACCATAACCACCGCAAACGTTGCCAAGCCAACAGAGAAAATCCATTGGGTCTGTGTAGCTGTGAAGCCATATTCGCCGCTTTCCGCCGTAAGTGCTGGCGTAAACACCCTCCAGGCATAAATTGCGCCGAGACAAAGTTGAATGAGGCTTGCGCCAACAACCACCAGCCAACGGTTCATTACTTTACCTTCCGCCATGATGTTCATTCTCCCATGAAGTAGAAAAAACTTTCAAAAATAGTGTACATAACTCAAAACTGGGAGGCGGCGTTCTAAACAAACACCGCCTCCCATTAAAACTAAGGGTTATTTATTTTTTCACCAGACGAGTGTGTTCGGCAACCAGCGCTTCCACAACAGCCGGGTCGGCCAGGGTGGTGGTGTCGCCGATCTGGTCAATGGCGTCTTCCGCGATCTTGCGCAGGATGCGGCGCATGATTTTACCGGAACGGGTCTTGGGCAGCGCCGGGGCAAACTGCACCACATCCGGAGCGGCAATCGGGCCGATTTCAGCGCGCACATGCACCACAAGCGCCTTGCGCAGTTCTTCGGTCGGCTCCACGCCTTCGTTCAAGGTGACATACGCATACAATGCCTGGCCTTTGATCTCATGGGGCATGGGCGCCACAGCGGCTTCCGCCACGTTGGGATGACTCACCAGCGCGCTCTCGACTTCGGCGGTGCCGATACGGTGACCGGACACGTTCACCACGTCATCAATACGGCCCATAAGCCAATAGTCGCCATCAGCGTCTTTGCGGCAGCCGTCACCTGCGAAATAGATGTTCTTGTACATGGTGAAATAGGTGTCAATGAAGCGTTCGTGATCGCCCCACATGGTGCGCATCATTCCCGGCCACGGCTTCACGATGCAAAGCTTGCCGCCTTCGTTCACGTCCACTTCGCTGACATCGTCGCGCAGGATAACCGGCTTCACGCCGAAGAAGGGACGGCTGGCACTGCCCGGCTTCAAGGTCATGCAGCCCGGAAGGGGCGTAATCATGAAGCCGCCGGTCTCGGTCTGCCACCAGGTGTCCATAATCGGGCATTTTTCCTTACCGACGACCTTGTAATACCACATCCAGGCTTCCGGATTGATGGGCTCGCCCACGGAACCCAGAATGCGCAGGGAACTGAGGTCGTACTTGTTGACGAAGTCGTCGCCCTTCTGGATAAGCGCGCGGATAGCGGTTGGCGCGGTGTAGAACTGGTTGCATTTGAACTTCTCGACAATGTGCCAGAAACGGCCAGCATCGGGATAGGTCGGCACGCCTTCGAACATCAGCGACGTGGCGCCGTTGGTCAGCGGACCATAGACGATATAACTGTGGCCGGTAACCCAACCGATGTCGGCGGTGCACCAGTACATGTCGTCTTCACGAATGTCAAATACATACTTGTGGGTCAGGGCGACGTGCAGCAGATAGCCGCCGGTGGTGTGAACCACGCCCTTGGGCTTGCCGGTGGAACCGGAAGTATACAGGATGAACAACGGGTCTTCGGCATTCATCGGGGTGGCTTCGCAATCCGCACTGGCTTCCGCCATCAGGTCTTCGTACCACAGGTCGCGGCCTTCTTTCATATTGCAGGGCTCATCGTTACGCTTGACAACGATGCACTTTTCAATGCTCTTGGATTCGGGCTTGTCCATGGCGTCATCCGCAATGGCTTTCAGTCCGATGCTCTTGCCGGCACGCAGCGACACGTTCGAGGTGATTATCATCTTGCAGGCGGCGTCTTCGGTGCGGGTGGCAATGGCGTCTGCGCTGAAACCACCGAATACGATGGAGTGAATGGCGCCGATACGCGTGCAGGCCAACATCACGATGGGTAGTTCGATAATCATGGGCAGATAGATGGTGATCCGATCGCCCTTGGTGACGCCCAAGCTCTTCAGCACATTCGCGAACTTGCAGACTTCCGTATGCAGCTCTTTATAGGTCATCTTGATGACGTCGTCTTCAGGCTCGCCCTGCCAGACCAACGCCACTTTGTTTTCACGTTCCGTGCCCAGATGACGGTCCAAGCAGTTTACGGACACATTCAGTTCGCCATCCTTGAACCAGGTATGCTCAATGACGCGCTTTTCCGTGTCCCAGGTGTATTCCAGCGCAACAGTCGGCTCTTTGGACCAGGTCAGCGTCTTCGTGGCCTGATCAAGCCAGAAGGCGGAGGAATCATCGGCTACCGATGCGTCCCACATCTGCTGATACTCATCAATCGTCTTGATGGCAGCATTGGCTGTAATTTCGGCTGGAGGCGCAAAAGTCCGGTTTTCGGTCATCAATGAATTGATGGCTTTTTTTTCGTCGGCTCCCATGAGGTCTCCCTTTCTTGTTGTTGTTGAAACTCGCGGCGGGTCCAAATACCCACCATCCATACCATTCGTTAAACGAATTGAACGTGAATCGTTCATATATCACAACCGCACAGTGAACAGACACTATACGGGCAATATCAAAATGAGTTCGCGAAAACGCCTGCTTGCCCTTTGACATGCCATAAGCACAGACGTCAGCCCTTGAACATACTACCTACCGTTCGTTATATATCATTGTATACGAGCACAAACCCTGTTTGCAAATTAAGTTTACACGGATTTCATAGGGTCTGCAATTGGTGTTTAAAACAGGTGAACAGACCTCAATTCACCTCTTTCATAAGGGCGGTTTCGTCGCAGCCGGGGAAGAGGGGGCATTGCAGGCAGTCTTTGAAGGCTTTGTAGGGGAGTTCGGCGCGGTCCACCACGCAAAAGCCGAGTCCTTCAAAAAATCTGGGGATACGGGTAAAGGTGTAGACTCGGGTCATTTCCAGGTGACGTGCCTCTTGAATAGCGGCGTCAACCAGTTTGCGGCCGATGCCCTGTCCCCGTAACCGGTTACGCACCACGAGGGACCGCACTTCGGCCAGGTCTATGAGGTCTATGTGGAGCGCGACCATGCCGCCCACCCCGTCGTCATCCACGTAGACATGGAAATCACGGGCATTTTCGAACATCTCGGCAAGGCGTCGGGACAGTACCTGGCCCTCAGCAGCAGCCTGATCAAGCAGCTGCTTCATCTCGACAATTTCCGTCAATTTTGGTTTACGAACGACACCCATACAGGGAAGGCTCCAGAGGTCTTATGCGGGCGTTGCCCGCGTTGGCAAATTATTCAGGAATTCAATTTCTTTCTCTTCACTGCGGCACTTCAAATTCACATATAACAGGCCGGTGATCGGAAAACTTTACGGGACACACGGCAAAGCGATTCATCTTAATGGACGGGCTATGCAACACAAAATCCAACTGATGGCGGGGTGCAAAACTGGGAAAGGTCGGTTCGCCGGTGGTGTTGGCATTCAATAAATTCCCGGCGGCCATAAAGAGTTCCAACTCTTGCATGCCCCAGAAGGCATTAAAATCACCGGCTACAATCATAGGCTTTTTCACGGACGAAAACAAGGCGTAGAGGTCCGTCAGCTGGCGCTGTCGGTGCCGATATTTCAGCGACAGGTGCACCAGAAAGATAACGAAGTTGTCGAACTCCAGTTCAATGACCAGTTTCTTGATGCCTGTTTTGAAAAAATGAAACTGCTGCGCTTCGATGGAACGATTCGTAACAAAGGCGTTTCCCTGCCGGTTTAATACAGGCACACGCTGCGCCAGCGACTTCGCGCTGTACTTGGACTGGTAGACATGGGCATAGCCCAGTTCGTGGGCTATCCATTCGGCCTGGTTGATTTTTCGGGAACGATAGGAACCTTCGTCCACTTCCACCAACCCGATAATGTCGGGCTGTTCTTCCTTAATGAAAGACAGGATACGGCCGGTATTCCGGTGGCTGGTACGAAAGTAGCCGGTGAACGGCACAGGCAAATGGTACGCCATACCGGTACCAGTGCCGTACCGGATATTGTATAACAGAAATTTAATAGGTGTCGTCATAGATTGCCCGTGTTCACAACCAAATTGTCACAGTCGCCATTCCCCGCTTCAGCCAGGCTGATTGCACAATATGATAGCAAATGCGTGCTTGAAATTACGAGCCCTGCCCTACCTGTTTCACTTCCTCCGGGAAAGGCGAAGGATACTGATTGATGGCTTCCTGCAAGGGTTTTCGCAGATTGAGGAAGAAAATCACTTCCGCGACAAGAAACAACGGTCCAATCAGCAGTTGGATGAGGTTGTCCACAAAGGCAGGCTTTCTTTTTTCGAATACGCTGTGCCCGATTAACTGAAAAATCCAGCCGCCTACAAAAAGCACCAGAAACCAGAGCACAGAATGCAGCCAAGTCATGCGTGAGATGGTGTCGGCAGCGTAGAAGGCCGGTACAATAAACACAGATATTGCCAGTGCCAGGCGCACATCAAGCAGCAGGTAATACACGGCAACTGCCACGACAAACACCAGCGCACCGCTTACCGGTAAGCCGGAAACCTCAATACGTGCCCATCCCATGGGCACCAGCAGCCCGATGATAATGGCGGGGATACCCACGAAATGGGTTGCCACATTCCATTTGTTGCGATGATAGGCCGCGTAGAACGCCAGTTGTTCCGCGATGGATTTCATAAATGTTCCTTTATGTTGCTACGCACATAAAACACAGAATATCATGTCTATGTTCCCGTGGGGTAGGTGAAGCGAATGGGGAACCCACCATTTCAGGTGTTGCCTGCGCTCCCCAATCATGCTAGAATAAAGGTTGATTGAGAAACTATTCCACATGCAACAAGGAGACCTGTTATGACTGCCACTTACATGTCACGAAGAAATTTCCTCGCAGCGGGCGGCGCTGCACTTACCGCGGGGTTGGCGCTGAACAGCCGTGCCTTTGGCGCAAACGACCGACTGTCTATTGGAATTATCGGCACGGGAGACCGAGCCGGTTCGCTGATGGCAGACCTGGCCAAACTGCGGGAAAGCCACAATGTGGCCATTACAGCGGTTTGCGATGTGTGGCGACCCAACCGTGAAGCAGCAGCGGCACGGGTGGAAAAATGGTTTGGCAATGCACCCTTTGCCACATCGCGTTTCCAGGAAATACTGGCACGGGAAGACATTGATGCGGTCGTTATTGCTACACCGGACTTTGGTCATACGCCCATTATGATCGAAGCGTTGAAAGCAGGCAAGGACGTTTATGTGGAAAAACCGATGGCGCTTGATTTGGACAACGCCAATACCGCGCTGGCGCTGGCAAGAGAGAAGGAGCGCGTGGTGCAGGTGGGCACCCAACGCCGAAGCGAAGGACGCTGGAAAGCGGCGCACAAGTTTATCGCGGACGGCAACCTGGGCCATGTGAGCCGTGTCTCTGCCTCCAATTGTTTCAATCATCCCCGCTGGGCGCGCGATTTTTCCGACTGCAAACAGGAAGACGTGGATTGGGAAGCCTATCTGTTCAACCGTCCTATGGTGGACTTTGATCCCAAACTGCTGCGCCGCTGGCACCTTTACAAGATGTGCACCAACGGCATTTCCGGATTGTGGATGGTGCATCTTATTGATGCTGCCACCATCGTCATGGGCGCCACCTATCCGGACAGCGCCGTCGCACACGGCGGGCTGTATGTGTGGAAAGACGGCAGGGAACACAACGACGTATTTCATGCGCTCATTGACTTTCCAGAAGGGTTCCTGTTCGACTGGTCCATGAGCCTCACCAATGCCGCCGGCAGCCGATACAACATCCATGGACGCTACGGCACGATGGACCTGGATGCGCTCACTTATAACGGCGATGGTGGTGAAAAAGGCAAGGCCATCGAAGCCGGGAAATTGACACCGGAGCCCGACCAGAACCATATGGCGAATTGGCTGGACTGTATCCGCAGCAGGCAACGTCCCAATGCGGATATCGAATTCGGGTTCCAGCATTCCGTGGCCACCATCATGGCTGCCGAAGCGCTGCACACCGGACAACGCCAACGCTACGACCGGGAAAACCGCCGCATTTATGCGGGCTGAAACCAACAACAAATAAATTAGCGCGTGAAAAAATAATACTTGTAATTTCTAATAGGTTTCTTGATATTTGGGCTCGAAGGAAATTCTGTTCCTAAATGGTATTACCCAAATGCAGAATAAGTTGACAGATGATTCCATGATACCCATCCGTGCGCCCCATACAAAGACGCTACTTGAAATTGTCAGTGTTCTCGTTGTCCTATCCTTTGCAGGGTATTATGCACACAACAATCTTGATGGTTGGCAACCCTCTTCTGCAGTTCAAACCCTCGCAAGGGCAAGTATCATGTGGGCGACCGGTTATGGTTGCCACGATTTTGCTGACGAAAAGTTAGAAGCCGACTTAAGAGTTTTGGACAAACAACTCATCAACACCTTCCCAAACTCAACCTCGTCAGCCCCGGTGGAAAAGCGTCCGCTGACCCACCTGCAAAAGACACATTTATATCTTTGCTATTTGTTAGGGGTATCTTGGTGGCTTTTTGGAATTCACTGGCTTGTGGCGAAGCATCTTATTCTCGCCTTTCTTATCGTTAATGCATTGTTTTTGTACGGGTTTTGCCGCCAGAGTCTGAATCGCCTTCTCAGCGTTATCGTTGTTTGTCTTTTTGTGATAAGTCTTTCACACCTGCACCATCTGGACTTACGCGATGTGTCCAAAGCGCCATTTTATTCTGGCACATTCTTATTACTCGCGCTACTGCTAAAACGTCCCGTTCGTCTTTATCACTACCTTCTCATTGTAGCTTCACTTTCAGTATTTATCGGTATAGGCTTGGGCTTCAGGCGGGACATGCTTGTTCTCGCCGTATTTGTCTTTCCAATCATTCTTTTTTGCCCTGTTCATACTATTTTTCTTCGATATCGTCTGTTTGCAGCTATACTGTACTGTGTTATTTTGGCACTCCTCGCTCTTCCAATAGACGCCTTTTCCTTTCATGAACGGGGACAGGATAACATCAGAATTATTTGTGGGTTTGCGGGTGAATCCGAATACTTTCTGCCGCTCAGCCAGGCATCTTACATGAAAGAACCTTTGGCAATGAACGATGATTATGGCCTCATCGTTTCGCAGGCAGCAGCAAAAACGGGTGCCACTATGCCAGAGTCCCAATATCAAGGATTGGTGGGAACATCCGATGCAGATACCCTTTATTCAGGCGCCTATCTGAATACCTTATTACGATACTTTCCCTTTGATCTCACAGTACGTGCTTTTTCGGCCGTGGCCTATATCATCCAAGGGCGAATACTTCAACTATCCGGCGTATTCAAATGGGCCATGACCTTAACACCAATCATTATTGCGTTGCTATTGCTGATGATTGCTTCCAGGGCTCCATGGCGTGCCACATTAATGCTGTATTTACTCCTTGTTTTTTGTGGCTATGTAAGTTTACAGTTTCAGCCACGACACTATTTTCATCTCACCTTTATTCCCATCTGGATATGGGCGTTGGCACTATACCTGGCTGTGAAATTGCTGCATCAATTATTACGGGATAGAAACAAAGAGGTTCGTTTTTATGCATCCCAATTTTACACTCTCTGCAAGAATAGCGCTTCGTGGGCAGCCGTTATTTGTTTACTTGCCGCTTCCCTTTTATACGGTCTCTATCGTTACCAGGAGAGTAAAGTTCTGGCAATCCGCGATGCATACGAAAACGCAGACCGTACACTGATTACACCCAAAATAAGTCAATGGGATAATAATCTTTTACTGGGCCTAGATATAAGCGAATGTACATCAGAAATGGATTTCTTGCGTCCGGATCAACTTATTCATAAAACCCTGATGATTGAAATTGAATGCACTGATGATCCATTTATCCTCGGCACATCATATTACGGCTACAGGAATTTATCCAGTCCAATTAATATAAACAAGCAAGGGGTAAGCAACGGGGATATCATGCGCATTTATGTGCCCGCCTATGAATGGCAGTCACCCAAAACTCCAATGTTCTTTAATGGCTTTGTTGTTTCACCAGAACTAAACAAGCATGTTCTTAATATTTACGAGGTTGATAACGATGATCTTTTGCCTATGGTATTACTCGCTACCAGTAATGAACACGCTTTTCTCTCAAACCAACAAATCAGCTTTAGGAAAATGAAACCACGAAATATATTTTTTGACAGCTACAGAGAATTACGCGACGATGACTACATACAGATAATTGAAAGACAGATTGAAGCATATCTAAAAGAAGCTGTTGCTGTTGACTATCATAGAGAATGCCTTGGCCGGTATCCAAAAAGTATCGGTCATTACATGTTGTTGTTCTGGACGAACTTGTCGCATGCAGAAAATGGTGATATTGCTCCTCTTTTTGAACCGTTGGTAAAGACTTTTCCCCAAAAATTTGTGCTGATGCTATATGCTTTTGATTTGTGCATCAATAAAGTTAATATTAACCCAATCTTGTTGTGGAATTCGCTAGAAGAATCATATCCAGAATCCGCTGTAATTAATTCTTTGTTTCCCTATGCACTCTATCAGACAATAACGGATCGTAAATGGCACGGCAGTATTGCAGGCCAGGGAAATGAGTACCGCTCTCAGATTCTCCATCTTGCAAAGCAACTTCTACAGATTACACCCCTTGATGTGGACCCGGCATTGGTTATGGGAGATACGCTTATCGCTATTAACGAAAGGGATACTGCATTACAGGTATATTCTGCCATTATGAAGCAAATTCCATCTTCCACAGGGGTCGCAATCCATATCAACAGTTTATTTCAAGAAAAGGATAACACTGAGGAGTTATATAATTTTTGGATGTCAATCGCAAATGTTCATCCAGATGCACCACTTCCACAAATGCAAGTAGGCATTGCGTTGGAAAGAAGTAATCTCCACAAACAGGCAACTATTTATTATGAAAAAGCAGCCATAAATTATCGCAGACTAATCGCGTCAGATACAGAGAATTTATCTAATCATTTTGGGCTTGCCCAATCTCTGGAGGCCTTGGAGAAAAACGATGAGGCGCTTAAAATATACAATGAGATACTTTGTGCAGCGCCTGAATCACCGAAAACCGCAGGTTATGTGGATAACATCTACATTAAACAAAACAGACAGCATGAACTCGTTGAATTTTGGAGACGACATACTGAGACGCATCCGGAGGCTGTCATTCCGCATTTACATCTGGGAATGGTACTGGAAAAGACTGGAGATTATGCACAGGCGAAAAAACACTACGAAGCAGCCAGCACAAATAGCTTCAAACCAAATTCAATATTAAAAAACAATCTTGAATTCTATACCTCTTTAGCACACTCATTGACAAATCTGGGTTCTTTTGATGCGGCACTCGATATCTATCATGAAATAATCCTGCGTGAGCCAGAAGTTTCCGAGGTTGCTGAAAGAATAGATGCAATTTACATGAATCAGGATAAAAACGACGACCTCCCTGATCTGTGGCGGAAATACAGTGAAATGCGTCCTGAGGCTGCCGTCCCCCATCTGCACTTGGGACTGGCGCTGGAAAGAGCCGGCAGCATCGTAGAAGCACAGCAGGCTTATGAACAGGCAATTGCACTTGATAGCAATATCCTTACGGCCCGCTGTCGTTTGGGCGCTTTGCTTATGAAAACAGACCGGAAAAATGAAGGGGAAAAACTGCTGGAATCCGCTATAGAATTGTTCGGTAACTCGGATTCTTCAATCGTTGCGAAAACGTATGGTGAGGTCGCTCGATATCTATTCTCTTCCGGCAAACTTGACTATGCAGAAAAATATTACCGCCGCGCTATTGACCTCGGTGTGGATGATATTGGGCATTATATGGATCTAGCTTGGATTCTTGAGACCACGGACAATCCGGGTGCCGCTACGGCCATTTATGGAAAAATTGTGGAACGCACGCCTGAAAACATTCTGGCAGCAGAAAGAATCAACGCCATTTACATCGAAAACAATGAAGAAGACACTCTCCTTACTTTCTGGGAGGAGATGGTGCAAAAACATCCAAACGCGGTTGTGCCTCGGGTTTATTTGGGAATGGTACTTGAGAAAACAAATAAGTACGCAGAAGCCGAACAGCGGTTTCAACAGGCGCTCTCGCTGGATGCGGATAACTTCCATGCTCTTTTGCGTCTTGGGTCTTTGCAGTTAAGGCAGGGCCGCGTTGATCAGGGCGAGCAACTCTTGGAGCACGCGTTAGCGCAGGCGGATGAGGAGAGCCGCGTCACCATCATGCATGAGTATGGGAAAATAGCGCGGCATTTTTTCACCAGCAATCAGTTTGAGCATGCCATAAAGTACTATCAGCATGCCATTGCTTTGGGGGCGACAGACCTGGGTCATTACGTGGATTTAGGCACAGCACTGGAGTCGAAGGGAGATTATGAAGCCGCGCTCGCCCTTTACCGCCAATCTCTGGAACGGTCCCCTGATTTGCCCCTCGTTGCGTTTCGTGTGGACGCTATTCTATATTCCATGGAAGACCATGAAGCAGGTGTTGCTTTCTGGAAGAGCATGGCGCAACAGTTTCCAGAGGCTATTACGCCGCTGCTACATTTAGCAATGGCTTATGAAGCTGCGGGAGATTTCCAGACAGCAAAAGAAACCTATAAACAAGTCCTTAAACTGGCACCGGACAACGTTAATGCACTTTGTGCGTTAGGCGGGCTACTGCTGGCAGAAAGCAATTCGGTGGCGGGAATGACGTTGATCGAAAGTGCCTTGACCGTCCCGAATCCGCAGAGTAGTACCCTTGCGGCGACGGCATTCAGTAAAGCAGCGCAGGCCTTTTATGATAAGGCCGAATATGGAACGGCAGCCGAGTATTACCGGCGCGCCATAGACCTGGATAAAACTAACGTCGGCAATCTGGCTTTGCTGGGAAAATGTGCGGAGGCGTTGGGAGATGTTGATGAGGCGCTGTTGTTGTATCGGGAGGTTATGAAGCGCGCCCCCGAATCGCCCCAAACTGCTGGGCAGATAGATGCTCTGTATATCCGGGCAGGCAGACAGGGCGAGATTACCGAATTATGGAAACAATATGTCGGGCTACACCCCAAGGCGGCAATTCCTCATTTACATCTGGGATTGGCTTTTGAACGAGAAAGGCTGCATGAACGATCGTTGGAGGAGTTGGACAAGGCACTGGCAATTGATCCGAACCTCAATGCCGCAATGGAATTGCGCGCTGCAATTATCGCTAAGACCGTTCAATAGTTCCTTTTGTCGTATTAGAAATGGCTGTCGCAGACGTTTACTGTATGGGCTGGTTTTGTGAATATCAAATTGGAGAGTATACATGAAAGTACATACTGTTACTATGGTTGGCCTGTTTGGTTGCTTTGTTATGTCTGGTATTGTACAGGCATACGCACAGGGTGAGGATCATGTGGAGAATAAATCCCTGTTGGAACTTTCCCCTGCGGTGTTGGCTGGAGGATTGCCAGAGGGCTGGCAGATTCACGTGAACGAAACTGTAGTAGGTGAAGACCCAGCCGGGGTATGGCGTTTGGCGAGCGATGCATCAGCTGTGGTGCTGACGCCGGATGCGGAAGCGGTTACGCTGGCTTCCCCGGTGCTAACAGTAGAAGTGGCATGCAACGCGATTTCCGGCGCAGTTTTGGGGGCGGGCAATAACGAGGTCGAAGGGTGGCTCCAATGGATGGCGGGCGATGTGGTGGTAGCCAAGGTTCCGCTGCGCGAACCGCCCATCAGCAATACAGAAAGCCGGCGTTTCAATCTGGCGGAATCGGCACGTCCAGAAACGGCGGATGCTGCCCAACTTTTCCTGACCATCTCCCCAGCAGGCAATACCCCTTTCCGATGCGCCACCATACGGTTGTCCGGCACGTTCAGTGAAAAGCGGGCCGTGTCGCTGTTCTGCAACAGGATTGGCTATGACCAGATGGGCACCAAGCGTTTCACCGCCTATTCCAACTTCTTCGCACGTACTGCCACCTTCGTTGTGAGTGATGTCACAGGCGTTCCCGTTTACAACGGGGAACTAACCACAGCCGCACGCATCCAGGGAGCTGATGGGAAGGAGTGGGACGGTTATTATTACCGGGGCAACTTCTCCGGGTTGGAGCAGGAGGGCGAATTCACGATTACCATAAGCCTTGATGATCAGGCGCCAGTGTCTGTGCCCATCCGCATCGGATTCAACCTGCTCTGGCAGGAAGCCTTTGCGCCCACACTCGCACCCTTCAAAAGGTTGCGCGTGAATGCTGATCCCACAGCTGCCACGCTGCAGCTGTGGGAAACCGCCCATATCGGCGATACCACCGAAGCAGCGCTGCTGTGGGACATGGTGCGTTCTTGGAGCCTTTTAAAGGGACGTTTCCAAAATACGCCCGCTTTCCAACCCTTGCATGATGAAGTTATCCATGCACTGGAAAGAGTGGCACAGTGGGTAATCACACACGGCGATACAGACCATGATTATGTCAGCCAAACTTTATATGCAGCATCACTGGCCTGTGGCGCTTATTTTTATAAAGAAAGTACGGAAATACTTGAGGCGGCAACCATACTTGCCGAAGATGTCATAAAAAACAATCTTGGAGGCGTACTCCCCTTTTCCATTGCAATGGACATGTATGAAACAACAAAAGAACCACGATACCTTCAATATGCGGAACGCATTTTCCCAGGCGTTTCCATCAACAGGGTGGAACCGCTGCTCGCTTATGAAGGTCATAAGGGCGAAAATGTTACTATCAAACTCAGCAACATGTTCAACGAAATCGCCGAAAGAATCATCAGAAATGCAGAGAACCCTTTTGGATTACCAAAGGCGACGATTGAAAACCAACGGGGATATTTTCTCTGGGAAGCAGACAGCACAACCCCACTTCGAGGTGGCAATGCAAGACTACTTGCCGTCGCAGAAGTCATGGCGCAGGCCTATCGCTACGCTGCCAGCCCAGACAAACGAGATTTTGTGTACGACCAGATCAACTGGCTGTTGGGGAATAATCCCTTCGACACGTGCCTTATTGCCAGCCTGTGCGACGGTAACGCGCCGCACGTATTGCTGCCCGAAGGTATGACTGCCACGGATGTCCAGGGGTTTGTGCTTCACGGTATAGGCCCGCGCAACGCGAACGAAGATTACCCCTGCTTTGCAACGGCTGCTGACGAGGTGAATGAAAACACCAACGGCTTTTCCCTGTACAACAACGCCCGGTATATCAGCGCCATGGCCTACCTGAAACGCATTCCGGTTGCACGACCCTTGTAACAAGGTACGGAAAATTAAAAGAACGAAGAGGTCAGGGCGAAACCTTCCGATGCGGGGAATTGCGTGGGGTAGCGCAGGAAACTGACATGGCCGTCCATGTACAGCACATTTGCGCCGCCGGGCACATGATTGAACTGTGCGTTGCCGGAAACATTGGCGGAAACGATGTCCCACATCACCGGCACTGTACTCTGGGCGGCGGCGGACGCACCAGGATTGTTGATGTCGGTAATGAGGAAACGTTCCACGCCTTGGCGTAGCCGATAGACTTTGGAGGAACCTCCATTACCAAGAGGCTGACCAGCAGGGCTTGACATACCAGAGATCATGATGTGTTTCATCTCGTCTTCAAGATCACGGTCCAGAATATCGTCATTCAACGGATCCTTGTCGCCGAGTGGTCCTTGCAGAAACGCCTCGCCTTCCATGTAGGAAATCATGGTCATCACATAAACCAGCTGCGCGGGGAGTTGTGCAGACTGGCCAGCGCCGAACATGGCAGCGTCAATAGTGGGATTGCCCGTGTCGCCTTTATCAAAAACGTAGCCGTAATACACATAGCTGGCATCTGCTCTTGACGGCAGGCCAGCAAAAGCACAGTCCTGTCCTGGAAGCGCCTCTATGATTTGTAGTGGTTCACTGCCCGCTTCTGGATCAGACGGACACACCAGCACATTCAGGTCTGTCAGGTACTCCGGGTACAATGCCTGCATCTGCGGCGCCAGCGCGGCGCGTTCGTCGCCTTCCGTGCAGCCTGCGGGTACTGTTGCGCCCCAAGGCTCATCGGCATGCACCCGCGGAAAATAGCCGCGTGCTTCGTTTGCATAGATATTAAATACAATACCCATTTGCTTGAGGTTGTTCTGGCAGGAGGAACGTCGCGCTGCTTCCCGGGCCCGTGCTAACGCTGGCAGAAGTATTGCCGCCAGTATGCCAATAATAGCAATCACCACCAGCAGTTCTATAAGCGTGAAGCCGTTGCGTTTCATGGGAACCATCTCCATTGTTTGATCCGTCGGATCGGTCGGATCACTTTTGTTTTATATCATACGCGATCAGGGCATCGCCGTGGCGGATGAGCAGCATACCGTGTGCAATGGTCGGGTGTGCCCAGTGTTTTTCCGTGCCAGCGGTAACGTCGAACTGACCTTTCAGATCAAGCCCTTGCGGGGACGGCTTGACCAGGGATACCCTGCCCCGCTTGGGGCCTTCGTAAATGTACAACATGCCGTCAGCATAAACCGTATTGCCCTGGGTAACGTCGCGGGAGGTCCACATCACCTTGCCTGTTGCCAGTTCCAGACACACCATATCACGGGTCTTATGACCAAGACCATAAATATAACCGTCCAGTAAAATAACACCGTGATGCTGGCAATCCAAGGTCTTGTCCGTCCATTTCTGGGTAACAGCGCCGCCGTCTTCTGACAGTTCAAGCATGCCGCCGCCAGAACCATAGCCACTGGAATAGTATAACATGCCATCGCTGTAAACAGGCGTTACGGCATGAATATCATAATCTGTCTTGTGTGGATGGCTCCAAAGCAACGCTCCTGTTTCCGGGTCCAGCCCCAGCACGTTTCCCGCAGTCATGGTAACAAGAATGCGACGTCCGTTATGGGTGATAATACCTGGGGCACAATATGAGGCCTTATCCTGAAGTTCAGTCATGGCCCATATCGTTTCGCCCGTCATTTTATTAAGTGCAACAACGACGCCTTGTGTGCCGCCTGGCGTGCAAATTACCTTATCGCCATCCACCAGCAGAGACTCCGCCAATGTCCACTGGATGTTTTCGCCTTGGAAACGATTCAAAATATGCACTTGCCAGAGAAGGGCTTTACTGTCAAGGTCTATCGCTGAGGCAACGCCAAGCCCGGAAAGCAGATAGGCGCGATTGTCGTCAATGGTCGGTGTGGCACGCGGCCCGGTTGCCTGATCGTCCTGCGTTTCAGCACCATAAGTAATTTTTTCAAGAATCTTGCCCTGCAAATCAAGTATGTACAGGTGGCCCTGTTCGTCAGGGGTCATTCCGGTTACGTAAATTTTCCCGTTTGCCACGGAAGCGGAAGAATACCCTGCACCTATCCCTTCAGTAGTCCACGCGACAGGCGGCCCATCCGCAGGCCACTCTTGCAGCAACCCTGTTGCAGTGAACTTCCCATCCCCTTCAGGACCGCGAAAGCGTGGCGTTTCCGATACTGCCTGTGCAATTCCAACCGATATCAACAACATTGCCATCATAACCGTTTTCTTCATGGGAATCATTCCTTTAATATCCTTTGTTAAGCAAAGTTGAACAATAGCCAGAATCCAGATAGCAGATTTCTGTCATTATCAACACCAAAATGCATATAATGGAGTCTAAAACTTCAGATTATGTCGTGAACGCTAAAATACTACAAAAGGTTTACAGTAAACAAACAGGAGTTACCTATGTTTTATTTCACTTGCAAAGGATATGCATTGCTTATTTCATGTTTTGCATTACTGGTGGGTATTTCTGTCGCAGCAGCCGACTGGCCGCAGATGGCAGGACCCAATCGCACTAATATATCAGAGGAGACCGGTATTGCGCGCTCCTGGCCGGAGAAGGGGCCAAAGGTGCTCTGGACGGTTTCACTGGGCGAAGGCTTTGCTTCCCCTTCGATTAAAGACGGAAAGGTATACATACTGGATCGACCAGACGACGAATGGGATGTTCTCCGTTGTTTCGATTTGGAAACGGGAGAAGAAATGTGGAATTTCCCCTATGCTGCACCGGGCAAGGTCAGTTATGAAGGCTCCCGAACGGCCCCTACAATTGAAGGCAACCGCATTTATTTTGTGGGGGTGTTGGGCCATTTTCACTGTGTTGATCTGGAAACGCGCCTTCCTCTCTGGAAGAAGCACATCCGTGAGGATTTCGGCGAGGAAACACCCCACTGGGGGGTTGCCCAGGCACCATCCATTTACAATGACCTTGTAATTGTTGCGCCTCAGGCGAAGGATGCCGGGGTAGTTGCGTATAACAAGGAGTCCGGTGAACTGGTCTGGAAAACACCCATGCTGGGATCATTAGGATACTCAACACCGGTGATTACCACCCTGTGTGGCGTGGACCAGGTGATCATGGTTACCGCTGGCGATGTCGCCGCTACCGGCATATCCATCGAAGATGGGACAGTGTTGTGGCAATATAATAACTGGAAGTGCAAAATCCCGATTCCCTACGCCACTACGCTGCCAGACAATCGCCTTTTTATTACCGGCGGGTACGGCGCGGGATCCGCTATGATCCAGTTGCAGCTGGTGGACGGAAAATTTAAGGCTACAGAGTTATTCAAGACCGACGAGTGCGGCAGCCAGATTCAGCAGCCCATTTTATTTGAGGATCATCTGTATGTGAATAGCAATTCCAACGAACGGGAAGACGGGCTCATGTGCCTGACCCTGGATGGCAAGGTTCTCTGGAAAACCCGCGATACTACCTTGAAATGGTTTGCCACTACTTTTGAACGGGGCCCACTGCTGTTTGCAGACGGTTTGCTTTTCAATTTGGACGGCAAGAAGGGCAACCTGCATCTGATTGAACCTTCACCGAAGGAATACAAGGAACTGGCACAGGTTAAAATACTTGGAGGCAAGCAAATCTGGGCGCCCATGGCGTTGTCACAGGGAAAACTTGTGTTGCGCAGTCAGAGTGAAATGAAATGCCTGGATGTGAAAAATCCATAAACGATCAAGGCGGTATTTTTGCTTTCATCAACCCATCATAGACTGGCCGGTATCGGCGCATTTGCTCTTTCAGGAGTAATTGCGGTGACAGCCTTTTTTGCATGGATCGGTCAGGAATCGCTTTCCGATATGGCGGTGCGACTGCCCGGAAATGACGGCAGACCCGCAACGGTGCGCGCGGAAGACGGGCCGGTGGATTTTACCGGCGTTTTCCAAACCTTTGACGGTACGCCTGCCACACTACCGGGCACGTGGCCCCGGTTTCGCGGTGCAAACTTTGACAACATCGCTGCCGAGGCGCCAACCTTGGCAGATGCTTGGGGACCGGACGGGCCGCCTGTGCTGTGGACCACCGATTTGGGTTCGGGTTACGCCGGGCCTGTGGTGCAGGATGGTCGGGTCTATGTGCTGGACTATGACGAGGAAACCCGTTCCGATGCAATGCGCTGCTTTTCACTGGAAGATGGTAAAGAAATATGGCGGCACGCTTATAGCATCGAGATAGTGCGCAATCACGGCATGTCGCGCACGGTGCCTGCCGTTGCTGATGGTTACGTGGTGTCCATTGGCCCGCGCTGCCATGTGTTGTGCCTTGACGCACAGACCGGCGCGTTGCAATGGGGCATCGATCTGCAGCGCGAATACGAGACTGAAGAGCCGCTCTGGTATACCGGGCAATGCCCGCTGATTGACAACGGGCAAGTAATTCTTGCGCCAGGGGCTCCCGACGCGTTGCTGATGGCAGTGGCGCTGGATACAGGCGAGGTGGTCTGGAAAACCCCGAATCCCATGGGCTGGCAAATGTCCCATTCCTCCATTATGCCCATAACGATTGCGGGGCGACGCATGTATGTATATACGGCAGTGGGCGGGGTTGTTGGTATTGCCGCAGATGGTGAGGATACAGGTGCGTTGTTGTGGCAGGTGCCCTGGGACGCCAAAATTGTTGCACCGTCGCCTGTAGCGATTGGGGACAACCAGATTCTTGCATTAGCAGGATATGGTATGGGCGGGTTGGTGTTAAAGGTAAACGCAACAGCAGATGGCTTTGAAGGCCAACAAGTATCGCGACACAGCGCCAAGGATGGTGTTGCTGCGGAACAGCATACGCCTATCGTCCACGACGGCCTGATCTACTCCATCATGCCGAAAGATGCTGGCGCCATGCGCGCCCAGTTTGTGTGTTATCATCCGGACGGAACGCTGGTCTGGTCCAGTGGCCAGGAGAACCGGTTTGGACTGGGCCCCTGGCTGTTGGCGGACAACAAATTTTATGTGCTTGATGATGATGGCGTGCTGTATTTGCTTCGCGCTTCCAAAGAACAATATGAACTGCTGGACAAGGCAAAGGTATTGCAGGACCATGAATCGTGGGCGCCTATGGCATTGGCGCACAACCGCCTACTCGTGCGCGATATGGAACAGATGGCATGCCTGGATGT
>CAZBNU010000026.1:26831-31438 GCA_964493075.1 uncultured Nitrospirales bacterium
TCGCTGGTGTATGATGTCTCCGAATACGAGGCTTCAGCGGAAGAGAACGTGTGTTATACCGAAACTGGACGCATTAAACTGAATATGGAGTATCCTTCTGCTCTCGCGCTTAATCCTGAAGGCAATATTCTGGTTGCTGGGGATGGCATAATCGTTACGCTTGATGCTGCTGGCAAGGAAAAGCTGCGAACAGAAATCAATGAGCATCCACGGTGTATGGCTGTGGCACCCGATGGAATCATCTATCTCGGCATGCGGGATCATGTGGCTGTGTTGGACGCATCCGGCAAGGCAATGGCTTTGTGGGACTCGCTGGGAGAGCGTGCCTGGCTGACTTCCATTGCCGCCGACGAAACATCGGTGTTCGTCGCGGATTCCGGCAATGCCTGTGTGTACCGTTATGACCGTGAAGGCACCTTGCAGAACACTATTAACAAGCGAGATGTGGAAAAGGACATCCCCGGATTCTCTGTGCCCAGTCACTACTTTGATGTCGCCCTTGACCCCATGGATTCCCTGTGGATTGTCCATCCCGGCAAACTGGGTGTGGAAAATTACCGATATGACGGTACGTTATTAAGCGCCTGGTATCAACCGGGATTCAAACCAGACCAGTTCCCCGGCTGCTGCAATCCCGCGCATATTGCGTTTGCATCCAACAGTTCGCTCATCGCCGCACAAAAAGGTATTAACGCTGTGAAAGCCTTTGCCGCCGACAGGTCGTTTATCGGCGTGGTGGCGCCTCCGGAACTGCTGGACACCGGCTGGAAGCCTGCGGATTTTCCGGACGACATGACGCCGGTACGCGATCTCGCGGTAGATGCCAACGACCGTATTCTGGTCTTGCATGGGCCTCTTTGCGCACTCCTCATTTTTGAACCCAACCTGGATGTACAGGAGCAATCATGAAAAAGGAAAAACAGCCTGGACGCCGTGAATTCATCCGTGCCGCTGCTGCTGTAGCCATCGGCGGCGGCGTGTGGATGGCCGCAACGCCGTCCTCCGAAGCATGGGTATGGCAGATTGACCCCGCCAAATGCACCCAATGCGGACGCTGTGCCACAAACTGCGTGGTGAATCCGTCCGCCGTGAAATGTGTTCACGCCACGCGCATCTGCGGCTACTGTGATTTGTGCAGCGGCTATCTGCAACCCGGCTCCCCGGCATTGGATACGGGCGCGGAAAACGAATTGTGCCCCACCGCCGCCATCAATCGCAAGTTTGTGGAAAACCCCTACTTCGCTTATGCCATAGATGAGGACCTCTGCATCGGTTGCGGTAAATGCGTCAAGGGCTGCGGCCAGTTCGGCAATGGCTCCCTGTACCTGCAGATCAAACGCGACCTCTGCGTGAACTGCAACGAATGCGCCATTGCCCGGGACTGCCCATCCGATGCCATCCAGCGCATTCCCCTGAGCCAGGCCTATGTCTTGAAATACAACGAGACCGGCAAGGGGGATGAATGATAGCCGGTAAGTTCAAAACAGAACGGGTTAAGGCATATTTCATCAGTCCTACGCGTCTTACTTATCCTACACGTCCTACTTCCGTGTTTCTGATGATGCTTTTACTACTTCCCCTTGCTACCCACGCCGAATTCCGCTTCCCCATGCCGGAATTCACCACGGGGTATGAGCACGAAGCAATGAAGCTTCCGGAGGCAGCACTGACACCGGTCTGGCTGGACATTACCCTGTTGGTGGGACTGATGGCGTTGACCGCATGGGCGGTGTTGCGCCGTCGTTCACGGAATCTGGTGCTGTTCTTTTCTTTTATCACGCTGGCGTACTTCGGTTTCTACCGTAAAGGATGCGTGTGTTCCGTGGGTTCCGTGCAGAATGTGCTGGACGCCTACATCGGCACAGGCAGTGTACTGCCTTTTGTGGTGGCAGCGTTTTTCCTGCTCCCCCTGCTCTTCGCCCTGTACTTCGGGCGGGTATTCTGCGCGTCCGTATGTCCGCTGGGTGCAGCGCAGGAAGCATGTGCCGTCTACCCGGTGCAGGTGCCGAAGCCGGTGGACGCGGCCCTCGGCATGTTGGCCTATGCCTACCTTGGTCTTGCAGTGATGGGCATTGTCATGGACTGCGGATTCCTCATCTGCCGCTACGATCCCTTTGTCGGGTTCTTCCGTCAGGGCGGCAGTTTCAACATGCTGCTTCTCGGCGGGATCATGCTGACGGTTGGCATTTTTATCGCCCGTCCCTATTGCCGTTATTTCTGTCCCTACGGAGTGCTGCTGCGATGGGTCTCCATCTTCTCGCGGCGTCACGCTACCATCACACCCGCGGAATGTGTGCAATGCCGCTTGTGTGAAGAGGCATGTCCCTATAATGCCATCATCCTGCCGGAACCGGCGACGGCTCCCGAATCAAAACGGGAAGGCGGACGCAGGCTGGGCAGGTTGTTGCTTGTGTCGCCACTGGTGGTGTTATTCGCGGCAGGTATCGGCTGGAGCGCCCATCCCATGCTGTCGCGCATGCACCCAACGGTGCGCCTTGCGGAGATGGTTGCCGCCGAAGAAGCGGGACGTGTCACCGAAACCACCATAGAAACAGATGCCTTCCGCGAAGGCGACCAGACAATACCGGCCTTGTATGCAGAAGCACACGCCATAAACGAACGCTTCAAGTATGCGGGCGCGGCCTTTGGTGTGTTTATGGGCATTGCGATTTGTGGACGTCTGTTCCGATTGTCCATACTGCGCCACCAGCATGACTACACCATAGACAAGGGCGAATGCCTCAGTTGTGCCCGATGTTTCAAATACTGTCCCGTGGAGAAACCATAAATGGTGGGTTTCGCATTCGCTTCACCCACCCTACAGGAGCCGAATTTTGCTTGACTTGAACACCCCTGAAACAAGACTTATTGTTTCCGTACTGCGGGAAAGCGCTGTCATGGCGAAGCATATCCAGCAGGACATGATGCTCATGGACATGACCAAGAGCGACCTCTCGCCAGTGACCGTTGCGGATTTCGCGATACAGGCGCTCACAGCATATCGCCTGCGCAAGGCATTTCCTGATGCGATTCTTGTAGGTGAGGAAAACGCTGACCGCCTGCGTGAACCCGATAATGCTGCCATGCTGCAAGTCATCACCGGCTATGTGAAAAAAATGATCCCTGAAGCTGCCCCGGAAAAAATCTGCGACTGGATTGATACCGGCGCTGAAACAAGCGGCGATCGGTTCTGGACGCTCGACCCCATTGACGGCACCAAGGGATATCGGCGCGGCGATCAGTATGCCGTGGCATTGGCGTTTCTTGAAAGGGGACAAGTGCTTTTTGGTGGGCTGGCGTGTCCCGGACTGGATGCGGACTGTATGCCTGCGGAAAACAGTTGCGGCGCGTTAACCATTGCACAAAGAAACTGCGGCGCATGGTGTGCGCCCCTGAATGATGCGGACGCGCCTTACAAGCAGATGCACGTATCCAAATGCGCAACACCTGCAGAAGCACGGCTGCTCCGTTCTGTGGAATCCGGACACACCAACGTCTCCCAGATAGAAGAGATTGCTGCGCACCTGAGCATTCCTGCGGACAACATGGTGCGCATGGACAGTCAGGCAAAATATGCCACCCTCGCCGCCGGTCACGGAGAACTGCTCTACAGACTCCTGTCACCCTCGCGCCCGGACTACAAGGAATGTATCTGGGACCATGCGGCAGGCGCCATCGTGCTGGAAGAAGCAGGCGGCCGCGTCAGCGACCTGAACGGGAAACCTTTTGACTTCACCACGGGTCGTAAGATGACGGAAAACACCGGGCTCTTTGCCTCTAATGGATTGTTGCATGATGCCGGACTGAAAGCCGTGGCAGCAGTAACAAAGTAACAGGTAGGAACAGAACCGCGAACACAAACAATAAGTTGATTTTAACATGAAGTTGAATTTACGGAGAGACAACCGCTACCGTCATTGCGAGGTACGAAGCAATCTGGTGTTACATGGAAGCCTGTCTGTCAAAGAGATTGCTTCGTACCTCGCAATGACGGTAGCGGTTTACTTCTTGTACTACCTGCAAACTGGATTGCGGGCAACGCCCGCGTTAGAGATAGTAATGACATCCATACGATCTTTACATAAACCATACACGGCTACGCTGTTGCTCTTGCTGGCGGTTGTCCTCGCGGGATGCTCCATCACACGCCACCGCGAGCGCGCAGATGCCGAGGTCTATACCATCATCGCTGAAAAAAGCGAGGTAGTGCCGGGTGCGGAACAGGAGTTTTCCATTGAGCCTCCCCCCGACGCATTCGATCTTGCCCTTCTGGAAACAGCGACCGAAACAGATGAAAGCCTTGGTGCCGCTGTGCCTTCCGAATCCGGCTGCGTGATCATCACCCTGGAACAGGCCATTACCCTGGCGACGCAACGCAACCGCGGCTACCTGAGCGAAAAGGAATCGCTCTATCTGCAGGCGCTTGCCCTGACCCTCGATCGTCACCGGTACACGCCCATATTTTCCGGAAGCGCCTCCGCCGATTTGCAGCGAACCGCCAGTGACGTCATGGACCCGTCCATGTTCAACGAAGCCATGGCAGGGGCGGGCGCGGTGATTGCGCAACTGGAACAGATTACCGGCACACAGGCGGACCTGCTGCGCGC
>CAZBNU010000027.1:0-5945 GCA_964493075.1 uncultured Nitrospirales bacterium
GCCTTCCGACCAGAAGGGGAATTTTCCGTTCAACCATGTTTTATCCTGCGGCACGCTTTTACTTAACGTCCACGAATTTGCAAGGAGCAGGTTTGAATCCACAGGTGCGGACATGACACGAGTACTTTGGGCAATCCACAGGCGGCCTTCGTGGATGACTGGGCAGTTGGGCGTGCCGCCGAACTTGCCCTTCTTGAGCAGCCCGTTATTCTCGTCGAAAGGAACCGTCCAAGTATACCCGCCATCCATTGATTTTCTAATAATGATGTTGCCGCCTCTATGGGCAGCCCCAATAATATACAGGGCATCTTTATGTGCAAATACGGTGGACCAGAACTGCCCTTCCAGCGTTGCCGTCTGAACCCAACTTTCGCCCCGATCAACGGAACGGTATATCTTGGTTATACCCGCTGTGTCCTGCGACGAACCCCACCCGAACAAATCATGGGAGGCCACATAACTGCCATCAGACAGAATCGTCAGCGAAGGTGATCCTAAATACTGCGCCCTGCCCGTGATCCTCTGCAACAGTGACGGCGCAGGCTGGTGGCCAACCACTACGCCGGGCGCTTTGGTTACATCCGGGGTTCCTGAAATGTATTGCAGACAGATCAGGTTCAAAAGGAACAAGAGGAGAATGACGATGGCTGCGACTGCAATTCGTTTTCTGGTCATAAAGTATCTTCCATGCCCGGGGTCTATTTTGGTGAAAACGTCAGCGCCACCATGGGACACCTGAAGTGTTCGCCTGCGCCGGGGGTGACTTCCACCCAGTGCCTTTTTTCCAGCGGGCCATTCGGATCGAGGTCGTTCACCAGCAGGGAGAAACGAATGGTGTTGCCTGCTTCAAACATAATCTGAGGGAGTTCCGCTTTCGGATAGGCCGCTTCGTACACCACCTTCCGGCCATCCCGATGCACCGCCAGCGGCACGGCGTCGGTAACCGCGTCCAGGTGCTTGTCCGGACGGTCGTGCAGAAATACCTGCGGGCCTTTCTCTGTCAAACTGAAACTCCAGTTGGAATGTTCCATCCACAGTTCCACGCTGTCCGCCATCCATATTACATCACCATAGTAGGGTTGATAGAATTCGTTGTCTTCCACTTCGACTGCCACGTACAAATGTTCTTCATCCCACATAACGCGGGTGGACGCTTTCAAGTCTTCCACGTCCGCCGGGTCGCAACTCGCACCGTAGTTCATAGCCATGGGCTGTGCCGCATCCCATTCCGACAAATCACCGTCCAGCACAACCTTGTCCGGGGCATGGGGGATGGTCAGGCTTGGCACAAGATCGAGCGGCAGGGAGAGGGAAAGTATGCCGCCGCTTTCCGGGTTGTCCACACTGCCTTCCAATGCCGGTGCAGGAAAACGCGCTGGACCTTCAGTCTTGAAGTGTACCGTCTTAACAACCGATTTCCCCGGCGCCACATCAAACACAACCTGCTCCGGACTCACCTGCCACCCGGTGGGAATCGTCCAGTTCAGTGCAGCATGCAAAGACGTTTCAAAGGGATTGGTGAGGGTAATCGCCACATCCCTGTCCATTGCAGCCTCCCAGGGCAGCGGCACTGTTTCGCCGGACAGCATCCCGCGAAGTTCACGCATGCGCTGCACCTTCGCCTCGGTTACCGTGTCTGCAGGAAGCACCGCGTGGGGTTTTATTACTGACCACGAGACCTCATCGCCGCGCACCTTCACCGCCAGGTAACAGAAGAAACCGCCTTCCTCTTCCGGTGTGCCGATGCCGCCGCCCGCGCTGCCTGCAACCACATAACGAATCCCCTGGATTACGCCATGATCACGGTAATGATGCAGGTGTCCCGCGAACACACCGCGCACGGGATACCCTTTCAAAATATCTGCCGTGGGCTGCCAGTCCCGTTCCCAGTTGCTGTCAAAGAAAGGTACATGGAGAAAAACGAAAATATGCCTTGCCCTGCTGGCCTCCAACACGGAACGCAACCAGTTATTTTGTACAGGGGAAAAATTATCGGGATCACCCGGTTCTTCCGTATTCAAAATTATGCATTGGACACTACCATAGGAGAAGGTGTAATACAGTGGCGCTATACGTTCCTCATAAATACGGTACACCTCTGCTTCATCCATCACGTCGTGGTTACCTGCAACAGGAAAGAACGGCACATCCAGCGTTTCAATTCGCCCCACAAACTCATCCCACATGGGATTCACTTCCGCAGCAGGTCCGCCCATAATCATGTCCCCGGCACATACCACGAAATCCGGCCTCAGCACGTTCCACTCCTCGATCATGTCCAGAAACACCTGGGGTGTACCGAGAAAGCCTCCCGGCTGCGGATCGGCACAGATAACAAAATCCACCACATCCGCACACAAAGGCGGCGCTTCATCAAGTTGCTTCCTCGACTGGATCATCATATTCTCCGCCGAAGCAACGGAGAACGCCATACTACATACAGCAAGATTGAACAAAAGAATAAGTGTTTTCATATGAACTCCTGTTAAATGGGGAATACGATTACCGTAGCCACAAACTGTAGGGTGGGTGAAGCGGATGCGCAATCCACCATTGCGACTACACAAAGTATAACAGGTAAACCACTGTCGTCAACACCACGCCCACCAACACATTAATCACCACCCCTGTCTTGACGAAATCCGTAAATTTGTAATTCCCCGGACTGTAGACCATCATATTAGTCTGGTAACCCAGCGGCGTGGCAAAAGCAGACGACGCAGCAATGGCCAGCACAATCATAAACGGCTTCGGGTCCAGATTCAGGTGCGTGGCAGTGGCAAGGGCCACAGGAAAAACCAGAGCCGCAGCAGCATTGTTGGTAATGATTTCCGTGTAAAGGCTGGTTATCACGAAAAGCCCCGCAAGTACGGCAATAATGCCATAACCGTACAACGAGCTAACCAGAAAATCAGCAATGATGGAAGCCATGCCGGAATTGGCGACTCCTTTCCCGATGCCAAACGAACAGGCGATAACAATAAGCACGTCGAAATCAATGGCACGCCGCGCATCCTGAAGGCTGACTATATTGATGGCAACCATGATGCCCGCTACAAGGGATGCCGCAATAAACATGGAACTGAAAACGCCTGATGTTACCGCCACAACCATCAGTAACAGCAGTAACAGAGCAAGGTGACCCTTCCAGCGCGGCTTGGCATATTCGGAAGTGCCGGCACTGATCAAAGAAAAGTCGGTAGAGTGATACCATTTTTCGTAAAAGTCTTTCTCCGCAAGAATCAGCAACGTATCGTTGGCTTGCAGCACGATATCGCCCACCTTTTTGTTCACTCGATGTCCGTTCCGGTGAATCGCAAGGATGGCGGCGTTGTACTTGGTTCTGAACTTGCTCTCGCGCACGTTCTTCCCAACCAGCGGCGAGTAGTTGCCGACAACCGCTTCGTGGATACTCGTCTTATCGGAATCAAGATTCTGCAAATCAAAATCTGGATCCTTGATGGATTTCAACCCCGGCATTCGCAACAGCTCGTAGATGGTGTCCGGCAACCCCGTAAAAAACAGCCTGTCGCCGACCAATACTTTTTCACCTGAAGATACCGGGGAAATGGTCTCGCCACCTCGATTTATCTGAAATAGAAACAACCCTTTCAAGTGGCGTAGTCGTGCTTCTTCAATCGTCTTTCCGGCATGTGCGTAAGCCTCCTCCACCTTCACTTCCACTACAAATTCACGGGTGGATTCGCCCAGTTCCACCATCGTGTCTTTCCGATCCGGCAACAGGCGATGTCCCAGAAGCGCAAAATAGAGGACCACCACAATCGCGATGGGCACCCCGGCCTTGCTCAGTTCGAAAAAGGAAAATCCGTCACGTCCCTCCGCCAACAACAGTCCATGAACCACAAGATTCGTGCTCGTGCCAATCAACGTGCAGGTGCCTCCGAGAATGGCGGCATAGGACAGTGGAATAAGGAGCCGTGAAGCGGGCAGGTTGTGTTTCCGGCACCACCGCTTGATGACCGGTATCAATGAGGCCACAATGGGGGTGTTGTTTATAAAGGCGGACAACAGTATCACAGGCAGCATTAGCCGGAAGTAGATACCTCGGTCTTCTTTTTCTCCCAGGAGTTTTTCCATGCCCGAAACCAGAGAAGTGGAACTTTGCAGCGCATAGGCCACCACGAACAGTACCGCCACAGTAAGCATCCCCTCATTGGAAAAGCCCGAAGAAATCTCCGCCACAGAAACCACACCACCTAAGTGAAGAAAAATCATCGCCGCAAACAGGACAAACGACGGCTTATACCATTCCCTGACCAGCGCAAAGGTCATCAACAGAATAACGCCCAATGTGAAATATAACTGAAACATCATCGTCCAGTACCTTATAGGCTCAAAACCCCGATCAAAAAATCGCTATTGGTCTCCAAATCGAAATCGAAATCTTTCTTAAGTTTAGCCCATTTCATCAGGCCGCACGGCTACAAATCGCACAACTCCAGTCCGGTGCGTTCCTTAACCTTGTATATTGTCCCACAATTAGCCTATCGTATACCAAGAATGTATAGAATACAGGTATTTTAACTTGGGAAAAAGAAGAGGACAAGATGCCATTTACCACAGATTATGAGGCTGAACGCAACATTGTGTTTCATCGCGGCACAGGCAATATTACCGCCGAAGAGATACTGGCGCAACTAAAACTGCTCTTTAGGGAGTACCCGGGAAAAAACTCTATTTGGGACTTGCGAAATGCCGTAATCGCGAAAATGCCAGCAGCGGAACTATTGGAGACAATACCTGTTGTCAAAGAAAACGCGGAACGAAGAAAAGGCGGCAAAACCGCCTGGGTCACCAGTCGCCCCAGTGATTTCGGCTTGTGCCGCATGGCGGAAATGCGGTCCGGACCCTTACCCTACCAACGACGGGTATTCAAAAACATGCAGGAAGCCATAGATTGGACACAACAGACCGAGTAATTAAACCTAACGCGGCATCCCGTTCATCTTCGTCCAACGTCACTGTTCCCTCACCGGACCAAGCAATGCGATATCACCCGCTTTTGTGCCAAGGACAATAATTCCCCGCGCGTCAGCTTTCAATTTCCTGCGTTCATTTCCCTGTTGCACCTCTATGGATTTCCAGGGACACAAAATACGGAGTGTACCGCCGACGGTGGAGTGGATTTCGATGGGCTGTATTATGCCGTCTTCACAACCGCCGCTGACGAGGAAACCGCCCTGGGTACGCAATTGGTGGAAACGGACAGATTTGTCCAGCGGCCAGGCGGGCAGCACACGGATGATGTCGCCTACACTTTGAACGAGCAGTTCTGAAATGGCTTGTGCCGCCCCGAACTGTTCTGTGTAGTGCCCGAATGCATTGAAATGGTGTCCTAGCCGGTTAAGGGTGAGCGTACCGTTGGGCCGTGATCGAGCGATAATTTCCTCGCGCAGCCAGTCGTTGGTTTTCGCCATGCTGAGCCGTGCGCGCGAAATGGCAAGCATGAAAGTAGCGTTGTTGCCGTTCCATTTTAGAGTGTCGGTGGTACGCGTGAACAGGTCTTTTGCTGTATCGTCCGACCACCACGTAATTACATCACCTGGATATACCGGCGTGGCAGGAACGGATATGTTGTATTCTATGGGCGGTGCGTTGGCCACATCCACCACGATGGAATCCGCTCCTTCTGTTGCCGGATATTCAGGCAGCAACTCAAGAGCGGCGTGCCATTGTTTCACCAGTGCTTCATCTGTGTCCAGCAATGCTGCGGCTTCGATGGCAGCTTTCAGGGTATACCGTACCATGGCGATATCAAAGGCGCAGTCATAATTGCGTTCCAGATTCTCTGTCCAGCCCCAATGCTCTGGACTGACGCTTGGTCCCAGACGCACTTTGCCATTGTCCCGCCGATCGCAGCCCGCTATGAATTCGGCATAGAAGCGCGCTACTTCGCGAAGTGGGGGATAGGTCGTCTCGCGGAG
>CAZBNU010000027.1:6045-14088 GCA_964493075.1 uncultured Nitrospirales bacterium
GCATGAGCCGATCATAAGGTTCCGCCAGATCGCAGTGGTTCGTAATATAGGCGCTCCAGAAGGTTTGCTGCAGGTTGTAGTTGAGATGGTAATCACCATGCCAGGCGGGTGTTGCATTGATAAGTCCTGCGAACAATCCCGGCGACACCACGCCCGGTTTGGTGACGCACCGCAGGAAGTACAGGGAACGGTACCAGTTTTGTTCCAGCACGGGATCGTCCATAGCGACACCGCTGGCAGACCAGTAGTTTCGCCAGATGGCCTCGTGTTCTTCAATCAGCCTCGCCGTTTCTTCTGCCAACGTTGCTGTGGCCAGTGCAATAGCGTCTTCCTTTGGCCGGTTGCTTTCCAAGGAAGTCACAATGCTTACAACGGCTTTGCCCTCTGATTGTGCCAGCGCCACGGCATACTGCATGCCCGGCCAATCAGGATCACCCGGCACATCCTGCACAATACAGGAAGCATTTTCCGCGTTGGTTTCCTGTGCTTTGGGCAGAAAACCCGGAGTCACGGTGCGCAACTGCGCTACGGCATCAGTCTCAATGAGAAAAACATTTCGCTGCGCAAGCGCCCGAATGGTCGCGCCATGAGTTGTGTCCGGTACAGGATTAATGGCGGCAACGGCCTTTCCAAGGGACAGCCGGGATGGTATGGACACACCCGGCATCGCACCTAATGAAACTGCAAAAACAGTCTCCTTACCCTTGAACTCAACCCGCTCAAAAATGTTTTCGGCAAGCGCACCGTCCTCGGTCCAGGTGTAAAGAATGATGCTGCCGAATTTCTTATCGCGGGGCAGGTCATAGGTGAAAGTCCGCGCTTTCCGTGGCGTATTTTGCCAGCCGCTGCTGAAGCATGGTTTGTTGTTCGTATCCATAACATCCACAAAAAAGCGGGCATTTGCAGTGCCCCGAATTGTTACGTCAATCTGCGGATACGTGTCGCCAGATATGGCGGCCAGTTCAAAACGAAATCCGTTCGAAGCGCTGGCATTTCCTTTGATCCGCATTATACCTGTTGTCCCTTCCCGTTCAAATTCGTTCAGGATGCCGTGAGCGCGTATCATTTCCCACACCGCTGTTTCCTCGCTGGTGACGGAATCTTCAACGCCGCAATTCAGCATAACCGTGGCGCATTGTAGCGGACAGGGGAAAGGGTTGGCATGATAAGAGTCGTTGCCGTCATAATTCGTAGTGCCCGGCAGAATCCATTCCCCGTTGCCGTTCCTGGGCCAGCCACGCGCCGCAAGTTCCTTCAGACGTTTCATGGTGGGCAACGGTGGATCGTTCTCCGTAAGGAGTCGTGCATCCCATACATCATTCTTGGTCAGGGATATCTGCACACGGTTACCCTGTGAATACACCAGCGCATTGATGTCGCCATTGCCGATAATCAGCCCATGTTCCAGCACATCATCCAGACGCTCCTGCTGGATAGCCGACCGCCCAAGCGAATCGGCAAAAGGAACATCGTCCGCACCCGTTTCACCCAGAATGGGCGACAAAAATAGTAATGCAATAGTAGCCGCAGAAAACATAGCCTATCCTTCCAAACTGTTTTTGGATCATCTGTCCTTGGAAGAATGGTAAACCTTTTGCAGATGTTTTTCAAAACACCCTTATGAAGAATATGGTCAAACGGAAGTTTTTTCAGGGTAACGATAGAAATGCAATACCTGTCTAACTGGCATTTGCGCCCAGGATGCCGACGATCGCGGCAAATTTTGGCAGCATTGGGGCGTCGGAGGGATAGCGCTTGTACTCTACATGCCCGTCCATGTACAGCACATTGCTGCCGCCTGGCAGGTGATTGAAGTCACGTGTAAAACTACTGAAACTATCTAGCATGATAAACACCGTGCTTTGCGCCTGCGCAGATGCGCCCGGATTGTTGATGTCGGTAATCATGAAGCGCTCCACACCTTCACGAAGCCGGTATACCTTGGTGCCGCCGCCATTGCCGAACCCCGGGCTTACCTCGCCATCCGTATCCGGCTCGACTGCATCATAGGTCATATCGCCGCTCACGTACCAGGCCATGAGTTTCGGCAGCCAATGCTCAAATATCTGCTTGGGTGCGGTAGTGCCTGCCGGGAGTTCCACGCCCATCATACCCGCGACAGAAGTGATATCCGGGTCTTCAGGGTGGTCGTCGAACTTGTCATATACCCACCCGAAATAGAGGTAACTGTGTCCGGCTTGCTCAAAGGGCCAGTAGACATAGGCCGGTATTTCCGGATACTTCGCCTTCATCTCTTCACCGCTGGGGCTACTGAACAAGCAATCACCTTGGTAGAATATCTGGTTATGAATGTCGGACGGACACACCATTACCGCAGCGTCGGTCATATATTCAGGATAGATGGACATAACATCCGGCGCCATGGAAAACTGGGACTTGATATTGGTGCCCGGATAGTCGCGCATCTGAATGCGGGGAAACTTTTCGCCCGGCGCTTCGTTGGCGTACATCTTATAGATCACACCCATCTGCTTGAGGTTGTTCTGGCAACTGGAACGCCGTGCCGCCTCACGTGCCCGCGCAAGCGCAGGAAGCAATATGGCTGCCAGAATGCCGATAATAGCAATCACCACCAACAGTTCTATAAGTGTGAAACCACGATTATTGTAAATTCGCATAGTACGTATCCTTGTTCGTTTCTGCCTGGTATTCTGTTAATACAAGGCCATCATAATACACAATCGCGAACAATACCGCAAAAAATACGCAATGTGCTTTCGGCTTCAAAATCGCCAACGGTAATTGAAGGATAGTGCTGGCCCGTTATACTCGCGGCCATGTTCGGAGAAAAACAGGTACATGGCAACGGCGCTGATGCTGGAATTCTTTCCCGCAGGCAGCTCTACGCCTACACGGGGGCTGCACATAAACATGTGGTGGTCTTCCTTATCCACCTGCCGCAGCACCGTGCCCACCAGGGGCAGCGCGAAGTAGCCTTCGCCCTTGGCACGCACCCAGGTATACCCGGAGGCAACCGCCAGATAAGGTTTTGCTCCGGCAATGGCTGCACGCACCCAGTCGCCGCCGCGCTTGTCTTCTACGCTACCGTAATCTACTTTTCCCAGGGGATACCAGAACAGTTCCGGTGAAATAAACATGGACGTGCGGGTGAACTGAATGTTCGTACGCAGCGGACCGTACTTTTCTCGATTTTTGATGACCCCTTTTGACCCGCCAACCCAGCACATCAGCGTGAGTTTGGGCGATAAGTCACGACCCACGCCCAGGGTGCCGTCCCACAGGAAGTGTTTTCCGCGCCAGTCAGCAAAGGTGGTCGGTTCTTTCCAGCCAGGCAGCAGGCCAAACACCTTATTGATCTGGTGGTCTATTTTAGCTTCTGATTCACGCAGCCGAGGGTAGTAGTTGGTGGCGCCGATACCGAAATACCAGCCCGGTTCGTAGGATTCAGCGTTCTTGCTGTTTAATTCGAGGTCTACAGGCGTATCAAAACCCGCAAGCGCCATAACTGCAACCGCCATAATAATCATAGGCCTCTGTCCTTCGGTATGAGTTGGTTATTCTACCGGAGCAAACAATCGGTCAAGTAGACACGCTACATCGTCGGCATTCACCTTGCGCGGATTGGCTTTCGTTGAACCGGAAGCAAGGGTCTCTTCTATTATAGCATCATATCCATCAACTGTGTGGCCGGAAAAAGGCGACTGCAGCCCCATGCGTGCAAGCAGATCGTTTACATACTGTTCAATATCCATGCCGACGATGGCGTTGAGTTCCTTGAACTTTTCGGGCACTGCATCCCGGTTGAAGGCGAGTGCATGGGGAAGACACACCGCGCAGGCCAGGCCGTGGGGCACATGGTAACGCGCACCCAGCGGATGGGCCAACCCATGCACAATACCGAGCCGTGCGTTGGATAGGGCGATACCAGCGAGGTAACTTCCCAGCAGCAGGTCTTCCTGCTTGGATTTATCGCCGTTATAAACGGCTTCCAGACTGCCATGAATCAAGGCGACGGCTTTCAGGGCAAAGGCATCGGTGATCCAGGTAGCGCCGACGCTGCAATAGGACTCAATCGCCTGGGTGAAGGCGTCCATGCCGGATGCAGCGATGACTTCCTGAGGACACCCGTCAAGCAGTTCAGGATCGATCACCACGGTTCGCGCCATGAACGACGGATGCCGGATGGATTTCTTTACGCCTGTTTCTGTGTTAGTCAACACAGACACCATGGTGGCTTCGGAGCCTGTTCCTGCTGTGGTGGGTGCTACTACAAAAGGCATTGACGAAGGCAGAATGGATTCCCCATCGTGATAGGCGGCTACGGGCAGAGGTGCGTGCAACAGGCCCGCACCCGCCTTGGCAAGATCGATCACGCTGCCGCCGCCTATGGCCGCCACCCAGTCAGGGTTGTGGTTTCGTGCATCTTCACGAAACATCTCCACCTGATCCAAAGTAGGCTCACCGCCGTGATGTACCCACACGAATATTTCGTCCCCTGCGGCCGTACCCTCGAAGATTTGGGGTAGGTGTCCGTTGCGTTCCAAAGAGTGACCGCACAACAGTACGCCGCGGGTTCCGAACTGCTGGCAGGACTGTATTACCTGCCTTATGACGCCCGCGCCAAAGATTGTTTCCGGAGGTAGTGTCAAGGACTTGGGAAGACAATTCATATCAACGCCTATTCCGGATAGCAGATAATGATGGCCATCAATTCAAGGACTTCTTCACCATCGTTGTGAATGGCATGAGACGCACCGTTGCCGGTTAATATGGCATCCCCGGCGGAAACCCGCGTTTTTGTTGTGCCGTCATCCAGCATGCCTGCGCCCCGTGTCACGACATAGATTTCATCTTCCGTGAGGTGTTCATGGGGACCAATCCCGGAACCCGGCGGAATAGTCAGCACAGAACACAATCGTACCGGTGCAGTAAAATCCTCTTTTTTGAACATGTGCCGGAACGTGACGCTACCTGCACCGCCGCGCATATTCTCCCGCACTTCGGTATCCATATCAGCCATTTTACGAATCATGAGGTACTCCTGAAGATTACGAATTTCTTTTGCGTCGCAAAACCGCGCCGCCGATGAGGGCAAGCGCTATTGCCCCCGGCCACCACGCCACGGGCATTTGCACGCTGTTTCCGGTAACCGGTATTGTGATAAGAGGTTCATCAGGATCATCCGTCTCAATTACAAGGTTCGTTGAGAAGGTGTCTGCTGTTCCGGGATTAAAAATGATTTCGATGGTGCGGGATTCTCCGGGCGCAATCGGGTCGGGATTCAAAAGCACATCTGAAACCGTGAATTACGCAGCATCACCTCCGGACAGATAAGCGCCCAACCCCACGAAGTTCATTTCCCAGAGGCCCTCGTTGGTAAGGGTAATGATAATGGGATCGCTGGGGAAGCCGGGTTCGTGACTGCCAAAATCAATGGCGGCGTGGTCCAAAACTGCATCCGGGCAGGTTGCCCACAATTCGGTGCCGTGTACCCCGTCGTTGGCGCGGAAAAAGAGGCGTCCACCCACATCAATCATATAGCGTGGGTCGCCATTGGAAACGCCCGGGTTGATGTCCGCCACTATCACCGTGCCTGCCTCAGTACCGTCGCTCATCCAAAGTTCATTGCCATTCACGCCGTCTTCGGCGGAAAAGAATATCGTGTCGCCAGTGTGCGCAAAAAATCCAACATTGGAGGAATCACTGCCCGGATAGATGTCCTTGATCAATTGGGTCGTGGCGTCGGAACCTTCCGTCCTCCACAACTCGATTCCTGTTCCGGAACCATCATCGCCGCCGAAATAGGCCACGCCGCCGTCCATACCATATATTTCCCAGCCAAGGGTTATGTCGTTACGCAGTCGGTAAGTGCCCGCCGGTGAACCATCGCTGCGATACAACCCTGCAGGACCAGCGTCCTGAAAGGCGCCAAAATAGGCCAGGGTGCCTGCAGAACGGAGCGGCTGTGGCCAGGCATCCATATCATCAGGGGGCGGTGAGGCGTTTACCGTTGTATTGATGTTTTTCAACAAGGCAGTACCAGGAACGGTACCATCGGTAGAATAGATTTCAACGCCGTACTGATCATCACCGGCAACAAAGAAAACAGTGTTGTTGGCCGCGGTGAGGGGCCAGTCCACCCAGTTGAGTCCCATTGCGCCCGTAAGATTGGTGGTCGTAATTCCATCGCTGACATACAAATTGTTTTCGGTGTTTTGTCCATGGAAATACAGTTGACCACCCATGTCGCACTGACGGTCGAAATAGGTGCTGTCTGTTCCGGGGGTAATATCCGCTACCAGTGTCGTTGTGACGCCGTCGGTTTTCCATAGTTCTTTGCCATGATCGCCGGGTTGAGGCGTTACATCGGCGTCATCCGCGGCAAAAAAGAGGGTATTGCCAATAGCATGCAGATTCGAAGGATTAGAGCCAGAATTGCTATAGGTGTTGATGTCCGCCACCATTTCCGTAGTCGTACCGTCGCTACGCCATAGCTCCATTCCTGCCCCGCCGCCATCATCCGAACGGAAATATACCCAGCCATTCATGGCGACAATTTCCCAATAGGGGTTCATGGAGGATACCATTAAAGTGCCGGTTAACGTGCCGTCGCTTTTCCACAACTGCCGGTTGGCCATGGTTGCTGGCTGGGCGCTGAAAAACAGCACGCCATCAAGATCAACCATGAAATCAGGAAAAGAATGATCCCCATCGGGGGCAATATCCTTGACCATACATACCGGCGCTGCCGAGGCAACGGTCGCGCAAAGCAGCCACGCTGCTACAAAGAGAACAACATACTGGTTCTTAAACATGAGTCCCACTCCTATGCCAGGTTTAATCCTGCGGTTTTGTTCTGCCATTTCTGCACAATTTAAGTTTACCGTAGAAGTCAAAAAAAGTCAACAGCCTTAGTGTTATTTCGTGATGGTTTCGATTAAATGCACCTTAAAAGCGGCCTCATCCTTCCAGCCCAGCGCGCAATGCACCGGATGTCCTTTTTCTTGATCAATAACAGTCATTCCCTTGTCATCAACGACCAACGGCAGGGTTTCCATTTCGAGATATTCGTCTGTATGAATGAGATAGATGGCGACGGTGTCAAACAGTACACTAGTGGAATCTTCGGCGTAGTGTTTGCGGTTGGCCCACGCATCGTAGTTGGCAACAATGGTTTTTGCTGCCGCAGATTCGGAACCCGTCACCTTCGCGTAATCCTCGCCCTGCAATTGCAGGGTGCCGCAGCTGTCCAGCGGCGCAATGGTGATGTCCCAGGGTGCGCTGAACACCGCTTTTGAGGATTCCACGTCGCAGACCACGTTCCATTCGGGGGCCGGCTCAGGCTTGCCCCCGTAACCGATGTGGATGCTGCCCGCCATAAGCACCACCCGCGCCTTTTCGGCAATCCGCGGTTCGCGGCGCAACGCTTCCGCCAGGTTCGTCACCGGCCCGATGGCGCAAATCGTAATCGGTTTCTCCGCCGCCATCACCATGTCAATCATGGTCTGGACACCATCTTCATGAACAACGCCTTTGTAATCATCCAGCGAATACTCGCCCAGCCATTCCGCCTGGTTGATGGACTTGTCCGCCGTTTTCTTGCCCATGCCCAGCGGCACATCGGTGCGACCGATGGATTCCAGAATCTTCGCCACCAGCCGCGTTTTCAGCGGCGTGTTATGTGCCGCCGTGACAATCAGTTTTGTGTTGATCTCCGGCGTGCCCAGCATCTGGCACAACGCCCACGTATCGTCTATATCATCTCCGAGGTCTGTATCCAGAATCACATCTACTGGCACTGCCGTTGCTGACAACATAATTCCTGTAACTGCTACCCAAAACATGGCCGTCTCCTTGTTTGCTTTACCTGTGGTTCAAAAACCGATACAATAGAAGGGTATTGTTTCCCATAGTGCCGGTGTGATGCAAGAATGTCGACGCCGGGGCGCAACCAGAAGGATACGTTACAATGAAAAAGAACATTGCTGTAATTACGATGCTGTGCCTGTCTATCTGGGCATGCGCGGAAGATGTTGCCGAACAAAAGGAACTACCGCCCTT
>CAZBNU010000027.1:14188-25426 GCA_964493075.1 uncultured Nitrospirales bacterium
TTACTTTTTCAAACACAAGTGCAAAATATGGTACAATCGTCAGAGGAACTGAGTCGTGGTTTGATTGATTGTTGTCGTCGTATGGGAAATACAGTCGAGGTAGGCCTATGAAAACAATAGGATGGTTGTCGCTTAAAACCATCTCGATGACCGTGTTACTCGTCGCATCTTCCTGTGCTTTAATACTTGCGGGCTGGGTGTTTGCAGAATGGCGCGTGAAGCATGTTGAAGAAGAACTACGGGGGAATATTTTGCGCCAGACGGGCGAACTTGCCAGTATTCTCAATCCTGCGCATGTTGCTGCGCTGTCTTTTCAATCAGAAGACAAATCCTTGCCTGAGTATGAACGTATCATCGAACAGTTCAAAGCCTATACGCAGGATATGTCTGTCGCGGCAGTTTATGGCTTGGGTTTGCGCGATAATAAGATTTTATATGGTCCTTCACTTTTTAACGATCCCAGTGATTCTACTGTGCTGGGTGCGCAATTTAAGACGGACGATAAGGACCTGTACACTCTGATTAAATCAGGCAACCGTACCTTTATTACGAGTGCGGAGCGTCAGGTTATCACTGCCGTGGCGCCTGTATTCGATCCCAAAACCAATGAAGTGCTTATGGCCGCAGTTTTGGAATTTTCTGCAGTGCAGTGGAAGCAGACTCTTGAAGATGTACGGTATCTGCCTTGGGCCGTTGTATTGGTATTGCTTACGCTGCTATTTTTGGGGGCCGGTATCCTTTATTTGCGCACCAGTCTGTTGCCGAATAGATTTCATCATCTGGAAACATTGTTTGCGGCCATTTTTTGCTTTCTCATTGCTGGCGCCGTCGTCTTCTTCGTTCATGAATCTGAAAATCGGGCACGGCGTGTGCGGTTCATGGAAATGGCGGAATCTGAAACAAAAATAGTTGAGACTAACCTGCGCGATATTCAGCAAAAAATAACGCAAATAGCGTTGTTCGTTGAAAAAAGCAGTGTTATGACGGCGGACACTTTTTCTGCGTTTTCAGAATCGTTACTTCGGGATGATGCCGTAGAATTCTGCTACTTGATAACCAGTTTACAGGCCGATGAAAAGGAAAATCTTGAATTGCGTGCGGCTGAAGAGGGAATGGAAGAGTATCGTATTCATCAAGTGGATGAATCGGGAGAAAAAATCCCGGTTTCAGATGCGTCCCAAGTCCTGTATCCCATTTACTATCAGGCGAGAACCGCGCCAGGCGCTATGGAGCCAGGCTTTGATATTGGCAGTATACCCGAAGCCAGGGCTGCTCTTCAGGTGGCCGCACGAACAGGTCTGGCAACTGCAGTTGTTCCGCAACGGGATGAGATTATCAATGCTTCCGGAAAACGTATTTCCGTATTTGCGCCGGTATACGACTCCGATGAGACAGGTGCGCTGTTGCTTCGGGGATATGTGGGCGTCACTATCCGCTTTGATCTGCTGCTCCAGAATGCCCTCTCTACCATGGCGGAAAATTCTCCTCATATCGCGATGGAGATGTTTTTGCTGCTGGCCAATGAAGCGCCGCTGCCAATTACGAACGTGGACAAAAGAGCAGACATACAGGCGCCTTCTTTTTCAATACTGCAGGATATGGGCGACAGAAATCTTTCATTAAATCATTCACTGTCTGTGTTTTCCTATACCTATGTATTGATGCTGCATCCGACGTCTGATTATTTCCAGGCCTATCCGCTTCGCAATTCTTACGTTGCGGCCCTTGTCGCCCTTGTAATTTCGATTGTTATTACTGTATTTGTGGGTAGTTTCAGGAATCAGCAGAGCAAGTTGGAATCTCGTATATGGGAGAGCACCGTAGGGTTGCGAGAAAGCGGCGAAACCTTTCGGCGCTTGTTTGCAGAGTCTACAGACCCCATATTGCTACTTTTGCAGGGGAAAATTGTGGACTGCAATAACGCGACTTTGCGGTTGCTGAAGTGTGCCGCCAAGCAGCAGGTAGTGAAGAGACGCCCAGAGGACTTTGCGCCGCCCAAACAGCCGGATGGTCGCCCATCTCCCTATCTGTTCAAAGAGATGGTGCAATTGTGCGTGCGTAACGGGAATCATTCCTTTGAATTCACTCATGCCAAATCTGATGGCACTCTTGTGCCCGTCGAAACGATGCTTACCCTCATCACGATTCGTGGTGAAAACCATATCCATGTTGTCTGGCGCGACATTACCGAGCGCAAATTGGCTGAGGAAGCATTGCGCAGCAGTGAAGAAAAATACAGAAGTCTCGTAGACAGCATCCCCATTGGCCTTTATCGTTTTACCCCGGCGCCAGAAGAACGCTTCGTCATGGCAAATAAAGCCATGGTCAAAATCTATGGCGCTGCCTCGGCCGAGGAACTTATGGAAGTATCTGCTGGCGAACTTTATGCCAACCCGCAGGACCGGGAAGTGCTTTGGCAGGCATTGGAAGAAAATGGATCCATCGAAGGCCATGAAGTACAACTGAAACGTAAGGATGGTTCTATTATCTGGGGATCTATCAGCGGCACAATCCTTCGTAATTCAAAAGGTGCAATTGAATACTTTGATGGTTCTGTCATGGACATCACGGAACGCAAGCTGGCGGCGGAAGAACGCATGGAGATGGAGCGCAGATTGCTTCATTCACAGAAACTGGAGAGTTTGGGCGTACTGGCTGGCGGTATTGCCCATGACTTTAACAATCTGCTGGCGATTGTCCTGGGCAATCTTGAGTTTGCCGCAGGTGAAATTCACGGGGCGACCCCCATACATGAATGTATCACAAAAGCATCTCTGGCGGCGCGGCGTGCTGCGGCGCTTACCGATCAGATGCTTGCTTATTCAGGAAAAGGCCGTTTTGTGATTAAGGCCATGGACCTTAGTGTGGAAGTAGAAGAAAATCTTCAGATATTAAGTTCGTCCATCTCCAAGGGAGTCAAACTGGATTTGAATCTTCAAGATTCGCTGCCGCCTATTTATGCTGATGAGGGCCAGATACAGCAGGTTGTCATGAATCTGATTACCAATGCCTCTGAGGCTATTGGTGATGCGGATGGAACCATTTCTATAAAGACAGCGGTGCTCCATTGTACGGAAGAGGATTTGCAGCGCAGTCAGCTGGAGGAAAAACCCGAACCCGGCGAATTTATTCTTCTCGAAATCAGGGACACTGGTTGCGGTATGGATGAAGAAACAAGAAAACGTGCATTTGACCCCTTCTTTACAACCAAATTTACGGGTCGCGGACTGGGTATGTCGGCGGTGTTGGGCATTGTGCAGGGGCACAAGGGAGCGCTCGAACTGGAGAGCGAGGTGGGCAAAGGCACCACAATTCGCCTGTTGTTTCCAATTGCGGAACCTCCCGATGATCTGCCAGAAGCCGTGGCATACGAGCCTGAAACACAGCAAGTTGTAGAGCGTCCACGGTTGGATACGTGGTCAGGCACATTCCTGGTCGTTGACGACGAAGCGCCCCTCCGGGAACTGGGTGAGAAGGTGCTGGCGCGGTTTGGGTTTGATACCATTACCGCTGTTGACGGGCAGGAAGCCGTTGAGATATTCGAACAGCACGCGGACGAAATCGTGGCGGTATTGCTTGATCTTACCATGCCCCGTATGGATGGCGTCGCTGCATTCGAAGCCATGCGACGTATCAAACCGGATGTCAAGGTCATTCTGTGTAGCGGTTTCAGTGAACACGAAGCTATGCAACGGTTTTCCGGGCAGGGGCTTGCAGGTTATGTTCACAAGCCTTATCGCATTACGGTTCTGCGCGAAGAGATAGAAAAGGTAATGAAGGGCGAAGGTAATCTGGCATAGCACGCGCTTGCAAGATTACCACTTTCACGGAAATGATAGGTGCTTGCTCTCATCAGGGCGCATTGTGTAGATTGAGGGACTGCTACCCTGAATTAAGAGTTTGGCGCTGTTGCGGTATCTGGTGTTTCGACAACCGCTTCTGGCTCTTGCGGGGCAGTGGGTGTAGATTCTTCTTGTACGTCTTCAATCGACGCCTCCTCTACTTCTGTTGTTGTATCTACGGGTGCTTGATCTTCTACTTCGGTGGTCGCCGCTGTGTCCGTAGTTGCCTTCGGTTCACCCTCCAGGGGCGTAGCATCAGCCGCCGCCGGCACCTTAACTGGTGTGCGTTGGTCCTGTGGTAGGAAAAGTTGGTTCAAGTCATAATGGACAAAAGGTTGCAGTGATGCGTTCTCCCCGTCGGCGGCGTGTGCAACCCACATTTCACGGGTTGTGGAATTAGTCAATACCGCATGCAGATTAGCGTTTTTCATGGCGGTCTTTTTCAGGATGCTCAGTGCAATTTCTGCGTTGATAGCACCAAAATTCTCCTTAACTCCAGTGGCAATCCCCATATAACGGTGGTCGTAGGAATTAGAACCATAGGGCAGATTGGGCGCGTTGGCGCAGCGCTGTAAACTGCGCACTACCGGGTCCATGGCTTCGTCGGAACGGAACACGGTATCTTCGATGGGAATGGCGTATTCTACTGTTTCACGGGGGTCGTTTGCCGCAAATATGGCAATATGATTTGCGGTAGTCTCATAGGCTCTGGCATCACGTTCGTCGCCGTCGGCTATGACATAGTTGAACCCAACCGTATGCTTGATTGATTGGATTAGTGTAGTTACTTCTTCCAGATTGGCGCCTTCTTCAAGAATACGCCGCAAGACAAACTCGAGAGGCAATCCTCGAAGGGACTTGTCATCTGTTATTGCGCCAATCTGGCTGATGGAGATACCTTCCATGTTCATGCCGCTCAGAACGCCGATAAGTCCCGCATATCCGGCGGATGCGAATTTATGAAATCCGTCCGGATCATAAAGCAGCAATACGGCGGTATCTTCCAGTCCTGCCGAAGTTATCCAGTCAAAATTTCGACCGTGATACAGGGCGCCATCTTCGGTGGCATTTCCCCAGACCGTAAATGCACTGCATCCGCGTTCGGTGAGTACGGAGATGACGTGTGCGCGACGGAGCGTTTTCAGGTCACAGCCGCTGGCATCAGCCAGCCCTTCCATTTCGCGTTTGTACCGTTCGGGGATAAAGGGAGAACAAAGTTGATACGTTACATCAAGAAGCAGGTGCGCGGCAAAGGTGGGCAAGCCGACTTCCTGTTTGGCCTGCTCAAGGAGACCTTCAAAAATTGCAATGGAAATCTGTACCTTCTCCTTTGCAAAGTGTCCCCGCTGATAACCCATTTCGTAAGGCGTCCCCTTCAGGTGCAACACCAGAGTACCTTCAACTTCCTCACTCCAACCCTTTGCTGAGGGGTCTATCTGTTCGCGGGGGCCTCGGCCCGGATTCAGCCATAGAAATCCGCCGAAAATAATCACCAGTAAAAGTCCCAGAAGAATAGCCGCGGTTCGTTTTATCCATGTATTCATGACGATTGTCCTTAATAGTCGTGTGGCCCCAAATACGGGCGTACATTACTGCCTTGCAGTTGTTGTCAAGAAGCCGTATTTTTTGCAAATACGTTTGCCTTATGCAAAAGATTGTTGTATTATGTACAATATGTGTACTAATAACAAACATATTGTAAGGAAAATCAGATGGTAGATGATTTAATGAATATTTTTAATCCAATCATGGAGCACGTTGTGGCAAACCCTGTCATTTACGGTATTGTTGCTTTGTTGGCGGTTATCATCATTTATTTTACGCGACCCTACTCCACATCTTTTATCTTTTACTCGATAGAGATTTTTATTTACATTTTCATCATGCATACCATTATGCATGTATTGGTGTATCTCACGGCGGGGTTCAGCAACCAGACTACCATGAGAAATGTTTTTGATGGAGAAGCGCGGGGGGTTGCTACATGGACAACTCCATTGGTTAATTTCTGGGAGCGCGATGTTTATGATCCCCAATGGATAATGTGGTTTGAAATTGTTCTGGTAATCATTATTATCGGGTTGGTGCGCTATTTCAGGCCTATGAAGGTGCAGACAAAAGTAAAAAGTTCCATGAAGACCGAGCCAGCCAAGCCCAAAAAGAAAGGCAAGGGGGGCAAGGATGATGATGACGACGATTGGGGTGTGCCTACTACCAGGCGCTTCACTTTGCCCGATGATTTTGTTCAGCCACCTTCCAAGAAAAAGTAATTGGCCTTTACGACCTGATTATTACTGAAGACGGGGTAGGAAAAAAGCCTCGTAAAGAAAAGCCCACAAAAAGTGTGATATATACGGTATAATTCAGATGACCTTGTTGATGGTTTGGCAGATGAGCGGGGCACACGCAGAGCGTTAGGAGCATTTATTTTTTGGATATGTTATATCTTGTTGTTATGACCACAATTGTGGTGGTGGTTACGGCTGTCGGCGTGCCGTCGTTGTTCTGGCCCAAATGTCATGCATGTCGTTGCCGCAATTGGGTGGAACGGGAAACATGCCGTCGGTGCGGTCGTGCTATGCACGACCAGTTAATGACGTGACGCAGATATGGTCATTTGGAGTAGCAATCAGGAAGGAAAGAGGTTGTGGCAAACATGATTAATTGTCCCTACTGTGGAGGCGGCATGCCCGCAGATGCGGCGCTATGTCCCAGTTGTGGCGGGCCTGCAAAGAAAAATGCGGTTGCGCCAGGCGCGCAGCCCTTTTTTGGCGGTCAGGATGCCTCAACGTGCCCTGTATGTAATGCCCGTGTCGGCGCAGGTGATATTGTTTGCGTCAGCTGTGGGGTCAACCTGTTGACCGGTCAGAAACCGGTTAAGGAGCAGGTTCGCGAAAAGCGCGATATGCAGGGTGCTGTTAACGCGCTGAAATATACCGGTATTGCTCTGCTGATAGTGGTTTGCAGTATAGCGCTTTTTTTTGTGGCGCAGCAACTGTTGCGAGACCCTGTCGGTGCTGCGCGTGTTGCCGCCAAATCCGGAAACCTTGAAGAGGCATCGGCGCTGCTTCAGAACTACCTTCAGGGCGCACCGCAAGACCTAGAAGCCCAATTTCTATTGGGACAGGTGTACTGGCAGGGACAGCAGTATGATCGTGCCTGGGAGGCTTTCGAGTCCGTAGCGCGGCAGGGCGGTCCCAGGGACCGGGACGCGGCATTACTTGCGTTGCTGGCAACGGAGCGCAATTCAGAAAGCCCGAACCGGCAGCGGCAATTAACGCTATTGAGTTCCCTGGTGCAGCAGCGGTATCCGCAGGATGTGGAATTACTGAAAGTGGTTGCGTTGTTGCAAGGCGTAGAAGGGGAATATCGGGGTCAGATGGAGACCACAGAAACGCTGAAAAGAATGAACGCTGCACCTGCTGTTTTGCCCGGACTAGCCTTCGCCATGTCGGAGGATATTGTGGAATCGGAAAAAGAGTTGCTTGCGGCAATGAATGCGAATCCGGAGAATAAGATGTTGGCGGCGGCGCTGGGTTTTGTGCACCAGATGCGCGGACAGGAAGAGTTGGCGCTGGCGGTGCTTCAGCAAGCGCAGGATGCGGTCCCCGAAGTGGCGGCACTGGCCAAATTACAGTTGGGTTCTCTTTTGATGCAGCGCGACGAATATGGTAAGGCGCTCCCCCTGCTTACCGAGGCAAAGGCTGGGTTGCCCGAAGACCCACGGTGTGAGTTTTTGCATGCCCTGTGCCTGCAACAGAATAAACTGCTCGATGAGGCGCTGGTCGCTTATGAAAGAATGGCGGGCGGCGTCGGCGAATTTTCTGGTCTGGCTGCCCTTCAAATGGCGGTCATCTATCTTGATCAGGGGAATTATGATCAAGCCGCCTCGTTTGTGCGGCGCGCTGGCGAAGCGGGTATTACCTCTGCGAGGCAGTCAACAGTGCTCGGACGGGTATATGCCATGCAGGGTGATATGAATCAGGCGGAACAGGCCTATCGCCGTGCCTTATCCATTACAGGGGATTACCCCGCTGCACGTCTTGAGTTGGGGCTGCTGCTTGTGAACCGCGGCGCTATTGACGAAGGACTGGCTGAATTGGAACAGTACCTGGAATTGGCATCGTTGAACCCAGTACTGTATCGCGCCAATGAAATTGATGTTCTTGTGGCGCAAATCAAACAGGCAAAACAATAGAATATGATGGTATCAGGGAGAGCATTCAAGATGAAGTATAGGCATATCAGGATTGTTAGCGCGGCGTTGATCTTTGTAGTTGCCGCAGGCGCAAGCTTTGCTTGGGGGCCTCGTGCTCAGATGGCGATTGTTAACACTGCATTGAACCTCATGGCGCGTGAGCAGAGTCTGCCACTGACAAGGCTTCAGAATGACATTCGTGCTGGCGTTCGTGCTGATGATGCGATGTTGGCAGAGATGTTCCCTGATCTTGCCAATGACCCCATGCGTGCCATTGAGAATGAAATGGCGCTTTTGTCTGCTGTGCGTCGCCCAACGCTGGATGCCTACTACGCATTTCGCCTGGGGGCGCTGGGACGCGTCGTGGCAACAGTTACCGCCCCCATGCAGCAGGCTGATGCCATCGAACGGAGCCAGTACTACAAAGATGCTGATATGGCGGTGGATTCCGGAGCATTGGCGCCAGCGCCGAGGCGGGTGTTCGAAACGCTTACGCCCTTTGAACGGGTTATTCTTGAGGCGAATTCAGCCAATGATCTCATCCAGAGTGAATACCGCAGCGGGACGGGCTTTAAGGGCGCTGCATCCGCACGTCTAGCCACGGATGTCAGCCGTTCGGTCAATACGGTGGCAGATATTTGGTGGACCATTGTCACCTCTCGTGCCGTGGCTGGCAATATCAGTGACGCCCAATTGCAGCGTTATGTGTTGAAGGCCTATGGCTATCGTATTGAACGGGGCAATGAACCTGAAATTGACGCTGCCGAATCTTATTATAAGGAACTGACGGCCTTTACCCCCGATATGCGTGCCAGCATTGGGGATATGCTGTATGCAGCTGGATTCCGCGAGCGGGCAGTGCGGGAGTATGAGGCGACGCTCGCTGCGGCACCGCAGCGGCGTGATGTGGTCGGTAAAATCGGCGACTATTACATGGAAATTGCTGAAGAGGCGTTGAACAAGAATCTGCTTGAAGAGGCGCTGGCGGGTTTTGAAAAAGCGCTTGCGGCGAATGCATTGCATCCCACGGCGGAACAACGGCGGCTTGAAGTAGCGGCACTGATTGCCCAGCGTGATGCCCTGCAGAGTGAATATCAGGTGATGTTAAAGCAGGCGGATGATCTGCGTGAACTGGCCGAGCAGGAGGCGAGCCGTGCCCGGTATGCGGAAGCCATCGCACTATTTCAGCAGTCGGAGTCGGCCTATCAGCAGGTGGGTGATGAGTTTCCCATGGAAAATCAACGCCGATCCCGTGGACTGAAGGACACGCAGTACCGACTAATGGAACTGAAACGAGCGCTTCTAAACAATGCCATGAATTTCAGTGGTGCAGGATTTGGCGCTGACACCGCCAAACTGGTCGCCGAAAGCACCAAAGGGATCCAAAAGGATGCGCTTGCTGTGATTTTAGAACAGGAATATGATGCAGAAATCGAAGCGCTGACGAAGAAAATGCAGCCGCTGCTCGTGATTGAATAGATGATTTCATGACCCCATTGGAACCCTATTATGCCGGACAATCTCCGGAGGAACGCATGATCATACCGCGCCGACCGGTGCATGTCATGCTGGATAACCTGCGCAGCGCCTTCAACGTAGGAAGCATATTCCGGACAGCGGATGCGGGCGCGGCGGCGCATCTTCATTTGTGCGGCATGACGGCCCATCCCCCCCACAAAAAACTCGAAAAGACCGCCCTGGGCGCTTTTGACTACGTGCCTTGGACCTATTACGAGCGGAACCGCGACTGTCTCGACGCCCTAAAGGAACAGAACATACCGGTCGTGGCCGTGGAGACTGCGGACAACGCGGTGCCCTATACCCATTTTACCTTTCCACAGCCTGTCGCCGTCGTGTTTGGTAATGAGGAAAATGGTGTGAACGATCGGGTGCTTCGTCGGTGCGATGCAGTGGTGCAGATACCCATGGCGGGATATAAAAAAAGCATGAACGTGGCGACAGCCTTTGGTATCGTTCTCTTTGCCATTCTCGATCAGTGGAAAATGCTTTAATAGCGCATCCGCCAAAAACGGTTGGAATTTATTCTGTGATAAACCCGTGGGCAAGTCCCATGTAATACGGAAGCAGGTAGGGGACGCCGTGGCGCAGTTTCGTGCCTTTCCCACCGCCCGAAAGTGTCCAAGGGCTCCAAGCATAACAGATTTCATGCCGTTCATCAATGGGCAGTGTGCGTCCATCCTTGAGGCCGCCTTGTTCCGGATTAGGCCCGTTTTCGTCCCAAAGCAAATTCAGATCAATCCTGTGCGCGTTGGACATGGGCCAGTCCAACAGATCGAGGGGGAACCGTTTAAGGGTATCTACGCTTTCCGCAAAATAGTCAAGAGATGGGGAAAGGTCGGTTGCACCCCATTGGTCCTGCCGTATTTTCCCAAAACAACAGGAGGCATATACGAAGTTTGTGAAAGCATTGCGTTCCAGTTTCTCATATTGCCAGTGCCAGTAAATAGCATAATAAAACATGCTCAACAGTTTAGGATCGGTCTCATAGCGAATCAGATGGTAATAGTTCATGAACGCCATGTTATCATCGGTCTGAAGTCCGAAATTGTAAGGCCCTGGCAGGCACTTCGGCTGGGTCATGCCGTTCATGCCGTAGCCGTGGTCCAGCGCCAGTTCGAGGTAGGCCTCCCGGTATTTGGGGTCGCCGGTGATATGGTGTGTCACGGCGAGATACGTCAGAATACTGAACGAGTTTAGTCCCCGCTCGTCGCTCCACGCTTCGTTACGGTTCATGTCGTCCGGCGAAAAATGTCCCCAACGGGTTGGCTTGCCATCGTAATCAATCATGGTGTAGTTATTGTCCAGGACATGGTCCATGATGCGGCGCACGACTTTCTGCACAGCCTCTTTTTCTTCTTCGGTTTTGCAGACGTGGTCGTAGTATATGCCGAAGCCAAAGAAGTGTCCGTCCAGTTCATCGGAACTGGAATCGTTTTTCCAGTACCATTCTCCAGTTTCGTCTACAGGCCAACGGGGCTGGATAATTTTCCACAGGGAATCCGCCTTGTTGCGTCGTTGGTCATAGGCCAGGTCGAATTGCGGGTTGGGGTCCGGCTCTGTTGTGGGCAGAATAACCCGCGCAATAAAACCTTTTGGCGCGGGATGGGTGCCGCCTTGGGTGACTTCGCTCAAAAAAGCAAGGGCATGAAAGGCGTTGACCGCATCCTGCCGCAATTT
>CAZBNU010000027.1:25526-29960 GCA_964493075.1 uncultured Nitrospirales bacterium
CACCGGTCGCAAGCGGTAAATCGCTTGCATTCACCAGTGTGCTGGCTGTTCCAAATAGCAATACGGACAACAGGATGCGAGTTAATTTTGTGGACATTGTATTTTCCTATGCGTTTATTGATGCAGTCGGTCAGCCAGATCGCTTATTTCTTTACACATGGCCAATTGTTTCAGGTACTTCTCCGGGATGCCGGTCATACCGTAATAAGCGCCTGCCACTTGACCGCATATTGCAGCCGTAGTATCAGCGTCATCGCCTAGGTTCGCCGCCAGAAGTACCGCATCGTTGAAGGTGTCCGTTTTCATGAAACACCATAGCGCCGCCTCAAGGCTTTGGACTACATATCCGGTGCCATAGATACTGTCCATTTCCTTCTGCAAGTAGTCCCCCCGTGCAATCGAGTTGATGGCATCATCACCCGTAAATGTATCGGAAGCGCACAAGGCGGTTTCCTCTTTGGACTTACCAGAGAGGGCATTAACAAGTATCCGCGCAAAAAGACGACTGGCATCAATACACTGTACGCATCCATGGGTTGTCCGGGAACTTTCCGCGGCATACCGTTCTGCAGCGTTAATGTCCGGATAATAGAACATGGGAACGGGCGCCAGCCGCATGATACAGCCGTTACCCGCCGAATGGGGATGGGTAGAGCCTGAAAATGGGTCGCCTGTTTTCTTGAATGCGCGTAATGCCGTAGATACCGTTAAACCAATATCAAAACAGGTTCCCGTGCTGCTCATGTATCCTGTATCCGCCCACTGCACATACCGCTCCATCTGGTCGGTGGTGTTGAATCCCTTGCACTCTGCGAGACTCGCCGCCAGACATAACGCCATGGACGTGTCATCGGTCCATTGGCCAGGCTTCAGGTTAAACGGGCCGCCGCCGACCATATCTGTCAAAGGCTCGAAAGTTCCCCGTTTTGAGAATTCCACAGTTGTTCCAATCGCATCACCCACGGCAAGCCCCAACAAACATCCCCTGAATCTATCCTGTGTGTCCATACTTCCTCCATCGATTTCGTACAAAAGCATTAAGTGCGCCGTATTTCGAACCAGCATTGCGCAGGGGATATCGTCATGATCGGCTGCACGGGTGTACCCGTCGCATGGTGCGGTCATGAACCCTTTTCATCCCGTCATTCTGCCTCCGTTGCCTGTGTGCCCAAAACCAGCCCCTCAATTTCCTCCAGGGTACGCCCCTTGGTTTCCACCAAATATTTCCAGAAGAAAAAGAAACTGGCGAATGTGACTGCGGCGTAGAAAATGAAAATGGGGCCGATATCAATTTTGGCCTTGAGCACCGGGAACAGGAAGGCGTTTAGCGCACAGGCGACCCACAGGGCAAAACTGGATATGGCGCTGGCGCGGGCACGAATTCGGTTTGGGAACATTTCGGACAGGATGACCCAGATGACGATCCCCTGGGTGGTGCAGAAGAACATCACATAAACCAGCATGCACGTCACCAGGAAGTATCCGGGAATTTGCTGAATATAGCCGTAGGCGAAAAGGCCAAGGAATATCGGCATGGCGATGCCGCCGATCATCAGCAGTGTTTTTCGTCCCAGTTTGTCTATGAGCGCCATGCCCACGAACGTGAAAATCAGGTTGGTCGTGCCGACGACAACGGTCTGCAAGAGTGCCGAGTCTTGGGCGAAACCGGCCGCCTTGAAAATCATGGGCGCATAGTACATGATGGCGTTGATGCCCGTACACTGGTTGAGTACGCCGACGACCATGCCGATCAGCACCAGGCGCCGATAGGGCATGTGAAAGAGGCGGATATGTTTCGACGCCTCTTCGTCTGCCAGCGAGACCACAATCTCATCAAGGACCTGTTCGGAATCTTCGTCCGGATTTGTTTCCCGAATAACAGCAAGTGCTTCTTCTTTCCTGCCGACCCGCACCAGCCAGCGCGGGCTCTCATCCACGAAGAACAGCATGGCAAAATATACCGTTGCCGGGACAGCCTCCGCCCAGAACATGAAGCGCCAACTGGTGTCCCCAATGAACGCCAGCAGGTAGTTCGAGAAAAAGGCAACTACAATGCCCAGCACAATCGCCAGCTGGGCGGTAGACACCAGCCGACCGCGTTTACGCGCCGGGGCAATCTCCGCGATATACATGGGCGCCATTACCGACGCGCCGCCGACGCCGAAGCCGCCCAGGACGCGCGCCATCCAGAACTCCGTGTAGCTGCGCGCCGCACCTGTCCAGACCGCCGAGGCGAACAACAGCACCGCCGTGACGATAAGCATGTTACGCCGCCCGTAAATATCGCCCGGACGGCCTACCGCAATAGCGCCGACCACGCAGCCCACCAACGCGGAACTTACTGCCCAACCCAGTTGCGCGTCTGTCATGTTGAAGACTGATTGAATCATTTCCGTTGTGCCGGAGATGACCGCTGTATCAAATCCAAAGAGCAATCCGCCCAGCGCCGCCGTAAAGGCGAATCGAAGCATCTTTCCTTCTTTCATGAACCCTGTATATCCTTTCCTGCCGGTAAACTATTATAGACCGCCGCGCCCATCCACGAATTCCATCACCTCGTCAAAGGTGGGCATGAAGTTTGCGCAACCGTGCTTGGTTACCACAATCGCGCCACAGGCAGCGCCAAGCCGTCCCGCCTTGCGCCAGCCCATTTCACGCAGGTGTCCGCAGATAAAACCTGCTGCAAAAGCATCACCTGCGCCGAGGATGTTGTACACCTCCACGGGATAGCCCGGTGAATCAATCTGCTCGATGCTGCCATCGTCGTGTCTGAGATGGGTACGCGCCCCATCCACGCCGCGCTTCTGCACCAGCGCCTTCGGTCCCAGCGTCAGCAGCTTTGCAATCCCGGCATTTACGTCACCGGCAACCTTGGTGTCCGACACTTGCGAATGGGTGAGCGTGATCTGCGCGGGGTCGCTGAGCATGGCGGCGTTAATCTCGTCATCCGTAGCCAGCACAATGTCCACCAGCGGCAGTATCGCACGTGCCATCACGCCGAAAGCACGCGGGTCATGCCACTGATCAGGACGGAAATCAATGTCGAATACCACCTCTGCGCCTGCCGCTTTTGCCTGTTCCGCCGCAAAGAAGGTGGCACTGCGGCTGGGTTCTTTGCAAAGGTTGGTGCCTGCAAACTGAAACACCTTGCAGCGCGTCACCGGGGATGCAAGTACGTCGTCAATGGTCAGTTCGATGTCGGCGCAATTGTCGCGATAATACACCAGCGGAAACTTGTTCGGCGGTTCGATGCCCAGCACCACGGCACTGGTGCGGTGGCCGGGCTTGCGGGGGATAAACGATGTTTCCACGCCTTCTTTATCCAGAAAGTGCAGGATGAAATCCCCAACAGGGTCAACGCCCAGCGCCGTCAACGCCACAGTATTCATCCCCAGCCGCCTCCCGCCGACACTGATGTTCAACGGCGACCCGCCCACATACGCCGCAAACTTTGTGATGTCCACAAAGGGCGTACCCACATCATCGCTGTATAGATCAATGGACGAGCGTCCCATGTGTACGGAATCATAGGGTGTTTCTTGTGTCATGATTATCTCCTGTGCGCGAATCCTTGACGTGATTTCATACGAGGCATTTTTTTGCAGATATGAGCGAGTGCCGTGGTTCAACGAGCATGTCAGCCAGCCGAACACAGCATTACCATCTTCTTTTTCACTCGTCAAGTAACATTATATCACAGGGGTGGGGCGTTAATAGTGCCTTGATACAGCAAGAACCGGCCATCCTTTGCGTGATGGCAATCTCTGAGGAATACGGTCTGCAATGGTTGTGGTAACTGACAACGAGTCACGTACTTCACACTGTACAACAAAAAACTAAAACCCTCTTAGCGTTTAAACTCGACGCCAACACGCGCACCTTACTAGACAGCCAATTCGTTAATCTTCGCGGCCAGGATGAAATCGTTGCGTGACAGCCCACCCACCTTTTTGGTCCACAAAATGAGTGATACCGTCCGGTAATCCACAAAGATATCCGGATGGTGATCCTGTTCCTCGGCAGCTTCCGCAACACGGTTCACAAAGCCTATGGCTTCCCTGAAACTCTTGAACGTGAACGAACGCTGTATCTTCGATTCCAGCAACTCCCAGCCAGGTATATCCGAAGCAAGAACCGCTGCATCTTCGTGTGATAATGGTGTTCCACCAATGCGGCAGGGTTTACAGTTGTCTTGTAACAGTGTCATGGTCTTTTCCTTTCAATTGTTCTACTATAAGAAACACCCATAACCTGTCAATGATTCCACTATTTATTTCCGCGCCAACTTCGGCAGGGAAAGCAGCGCCAGCAGTTCAAGGGGGGCCCATGACCAGCATCTTCCGCCGCAGAATCAGTCTTGGGGTCGTCATCGGATCGCGGGCCTTCTTCAGCCCCGCCCCCTGCAAGGCCGCGCGCGACGATGTGCTGGCCCAG
>CAZBNU010000028.1:0-14358 GCA_964493075.1 uncultured Nitrospirales bacterium
CAATAAGGTTTTCAGATGTGGTATCCTTGTTAAAGAGACTTGGATTCAATCTGCGCATTCGCGGCGATCATCATATTTTAGTTGTGAAGGTATTGAAGAGATTATCAATATTCAGCCCAAAGGCACTATGGTTAAAGCATATCAAGTCAAGCAGATTCGTGAGATTTTATTGCGATACAAAATTGGGATAGAGACTGATGAGTAGATATGAAATGATCATATACTGGAGCGCGGATGACAACGCGTATGTTGTTGAAGTTCCGGAGTTACCTGGCTGCATGGCAGATGGCCCAACTTATGTTGAAGCGGTGCAGGAAGCAGAAAAAGTTATTCAGGAGTGGATTGAAACTGCCAGAGAACTAGGAAGAAGCATTCCTGAGCCACGCGGACGACTTATGTATGCCTGATGCGGCATTTGTGGTAACGAATAGGTCTGGGATAATCGCCGCTGTGTAGTATTAATTAATCCGTGGAGGTGCGGAAGTAATTCAGTATTTCCAGTTCATCAGCGATTCAAGGGCATCTGGCGCAAAGACTGGTATGCCCGCCGTATCCTGTACTTCGCATCGTTCGCTGTAGGAATCGTCAATGAAAATGGAATCCTTATAGCGGACGCGGCTGGCTTTGCCTTCGCCTTCGCGCAATGGACTCACAAAATCGAACAACTGAGATAATCCATGCCTTGCAAGGGTTGCTTCCACATCCGCCTTGTGCCGGGTGAGCAGATGCAGCTGTTTGCCTTCATTACGGCACTGATGCAGAAACGCCACAGCCATAACGTTTACTTTATCATCACGGATCAGGGTGTCATCCAAATCAATATACACATGGGTATACTTCAGGTCTGACCGAAAGCTGGCCTTGAATGCGCGGTCCATTTCCAGTTCTCGTTTTGGTTGTCGTATCTCCAGGTCCAAACCAACCCGGTCGTACACGCTGAGCAGGGGAAGATTCACACCAAGATTACGATAAAGACCCATGCCGCCGCTGACCCGTGGCGCAATCTCGAGCAGGGTCAATGCGCCTTTGGCGTTACGCTTCAACTGGAAGAACCAGGCGCCGCGTAGGGAAAGTGTTTTATTGATGGTGTCAGCGAAATGGGTGATTTCATCATCCAGCGGAACCGTGCGCGTATGCACGCTGATGCCGTTGATAGTGCGAATGCGTTCGCGGGGCCCGATAAACCGCAACGCGCCGTGCCGGTCGGTAAAGCAGTCTACGGTATACTCTGTCCCCGGAAGATATTCCATTACGATTAGCGTGGGGTCTTCTTCCCGTGCTGCAGCCAGCCCCTGAAGTGAGTTTACGCGTCGTGCTCCGTGCGAACCCTGTCCTGCATCCGGTTTCACGAACAGCGGGAACGGCAACTCCCTGCCATCGGGTGCATACAGTTTCGGGACAGGAAACAGGTCGCAAAAGCGGGCATAAGTGGTGGACTTGCTGCGGCATAAGGTACACGTTTCCAGAGGAGAACCAATAACGGTGCAACCCAGTTCCGGTTCGTGGCGACATAGCGTTGTTACCGCATCATCATGGGCAGGAAAGATGAAGTCCACACCGTGTTGCTGTACAAGCGCATTCAGGTGCGGCACAAAAGCGGGATCATCCACAAAAGGAATGTCGTCAATATAGTGGTCGAATACATGAGCGCCGTGGTTGGAGACAATGCTGCTGGCGCCGATAAGGGTCACATGGGTGGACTGGCATAGAGCGCGGTGTATTTCCAGCCCAATTTCTGTCCCACAGGGAAACACGAGCACCACCGCTTTTGATGCAGTCTTTTCTGTCATGCGCTGTTATCCTTGTGCTTTTGGGTTGAAAAGGTCATAAAACATTGCGCAAAATGCCAACTGTATTGGTTGCCCAGAGCGCCACGGCAACGTCCGGGCGTTGGTTGGCGTCAAAATCCGCAACACATAGCGCCCGAGGCTTGCCGTCGGTGAAGGTGTATGCTTCGGTGCGAAATTGTTGGGGCATTTTTGTGTCATCAGATTCATTGAACAGAACGATCACTTTCCCAGAGGCATGACATGCGGCAACAATGTCCAGTCTGCCACTGTTGTTCAGGTCAGCCACTGCAATATCCCGTATCTCATGTTCCAGCACACCGCGGTCCTCGCCCAGCATGATTTCCTGGGAAACCGGGAAGCGAAAAGATTCCTTGCCGTAGAAGACCACAATGCTGTCATCAGTGTGGGCGTGGCTGGTGATAATATCCGTTATACCGTCCTTATTGATATCCCCTGTCCACAGGGTGGTGGGCAGTGCGCCCCGCGACGGGAAACGGTCATATTCTGTGAAATTACCGGTGTCATCCCCCTTGAACAGGGCGATTTCGGAAGTGGCATACATGGCCACGGCCAGATCATCCGAGCCGTCTCCGTCGAAGTCGGTCAATGCAAAGGCGCGTGGCCCGCCTGGTGCCGTCATGAGCCTGGGTTCGCCAAAAACAGTTTCCTCATTGCCGGGCATGAACACGATTACATCGCTGCTCCAGCCTGTGGCGATCAGGTCGCGCAGGCCGTCCTTGTTGATGTCGCGAATGGCGACAGCCGTAATTCCGGGCGTGGTGTACAGGGGCATGCCTTCGGCGTCATAATGCCGGTGATAGGATAAAAGTCTTTCGGGGATTTCAAATTCAAGAGGCTTGAACACACCGTCATCCTTGAGGTTCAGAAAAACAGAAATGTTTCTGTGGCGGGTGACGTGAAAGTTGGCCACAATGATGTCCGGCCATTTCAACCCATCCACATTCGCCAGCGCAACAGCATAAGGTCCAAACCCTGTTTTCAGGGAAGGATGGCGGCGTACATAATCGAGGGGCAATTCCGCAAGCAGCAGCGATACCTCGTCGTTTGCTGGACGTTCCTCACGGGGGTCATGTAATTCGCCGCGGTCAACAGTGACAATGTCCGGCAGACCATTATCGGTCAAGTCTGCCGCTGCAATGGCATTTGGGTTGGGTCCGACCTGATAATAGCGGGATGGCATGCCAAAGGTGCGCGGCACATTTTGTGCTGTTGCTGCAATTGTTCCGATCAGGAAAAACATGACCATAGCGTTTGTTTGCAAGCATAGTACTATCGTGAGATGCGTGCGGTTCATGTTTTCTCCTTTGCCACAGGAAGCGCCCATTGTGCTGCCAGCGCAATGGCGGCACACATGCTTTCCGCCCGTGCTTCTCCCTTTCCCGCAATGTCGTATGCCGTGCCGTGGTCCGGGGATGTGCGGATGAAGGGAAGGCCCAGCGTTGCATGCACCCCTTCGTCCATGGCGATGAGTTTGAACGGGATGTGCCCCTGGTCATGGTACATGGCTACAACCAGGTCAAATTCCCCGGTATACATACGTTGAAATACGGTATCCGGCGGTACGGGCCCAAAGCAGGAAATGCCCTGTTTGCAGGCGGTCTCCACTGCGGGGGCAATTTCCTCAATCTCTTCGCGCCCAAAAGTGCCCGCCTCTCCTGCGTGCGGGTTCAGGCCCGCCACTGCGATACGCGGCGCTGCGAATTCGAGGCGTTTCAGTACTGTCGCGCCTGCTTCAATAGCGCGTAGCACGCGTGCTTTGGTAACTGCACGTACGGCATCTTTCATGGACAGATGCGCCGTGATATGGACAATGCGCATTCGGTCGGAAAACAGACTCATGTGGCATTCGGTCGTGCCAGTCAGCGCAGCCAGCATGGGCGTGTGACCCGGATAAGGACAGCCGGAAAGGAGCATTCCTTCTTTATTGACGGGACAGGTAACCATGCCCTGTATTTGCCCGGTGAGTGCCGCTTTTGTGGCCGCTTCGATCCAGGCTGCCGCACACCCGCCTGCCTGCACGTCCAGCATGCCGGGACGAAGTGGGGGGGATGGGCATCCAGCACTGTATACCCCGATGCCAAGTCGGCTGGGATCAAGCGTTTCCAGTGTGTCTATATCGTATAGGGGGGGCATATCCGGTGCGTAGGGGCGCATGGATTCCAGAATGGAGATGCTGCCCAGTACTACCAGATGACAAGGCATCTTTGGCGATAAAGCGGCCAATGCTTTCGCAAGAATTTCCGGGCCAACGCCGTTGCAGTCGCCCATGGTCAAGCCCAACACAGGCTTGTTCCTGTATGTGTTTTTTGTATGCATTCCTGATCTTTTCCCAGTTGAAACCGTGCACAGATGGGAATTATAAGTGTACCATGTTGACCTTGCCGGACGCATCAAAATGTTTGCTCAAAATATGACATCAGGGTGGCCGACATATTACAATGCCTGTGTTTCAAACCTAAAAATTCGGAAGGAAGTCCAGTATGTGTGAATCCGTGGTTGTCAGTGAAATGCGCGACACCGTGAAATGGGTGTGTTTTAACAGGCCGGAGGTGCGAAATGCCGTTACCTTCGAATGTGCCGATCTTATGCGGGCGGCAATCGAAACTGCACCCAAAGAAGGGGCGCGGGTTATTGTAATCAGCGGTAAAGGCGGTGCTTTTTGTGCAGGCGCCGACCTCAGGACAATGGCAGGAGATTCTGGTGGCGCCTTCGATGTGAAGGCGCAGTTGGAGCAGCATTACCACCCGCTAATAGTAAGCATGGTTGAAAGTCCGTTGCCGGTAATCGCTGCTGTTGACGGGGCAGCCGCAGGTATCGGAAGCGATATTGCATTGGCGGCGGATATGCGACTTGCCAGTGAAAAAGCTTTCTTCGCGGAGATATTTATTAATATTGGTCTCTTGCCCGATGGAGGCGGGACTTTCCATTTGCCGCGCCTAGTGGGCTTGGCCCGCGCATTGGAAATGGCCATGACTGGCATGCGGGTACAGGCGTCTCAGGCATTGGAGTGGGGCCTTGTAAACCACGTCTACCCTGTTGAAGGCTTTGAAGAAAAGGTGCAGGAATTTGCCGGGGTATTGGCGCAAAAAGCGCCGTTGTCGCTGGAGCGCTCAAAGAAAGCCATGCGCGCCGCCTTGTGCGACACAGGCATTGCCCCATCCCTGCAGCGGGAAGCCGTCATGCAGGCGGAACTTTTCCAATCCAAGGATTTCTATGAAGGCGTGGCCGCTTTTCTGGGAAAAAGAACGGCAAACTTCAAGGGCGAATAGCAGACGCTGCATTGGACTGGTTTTGATTAGGCTTGCCCACAATGCAAGTACTGTGTCAGGTTCCGGGTACAGGCAGGCGCAGCACAAAACCACGTTCCGGATCGTAATTGAGGTCGCCGTTTTGAGTCTGGATCATCTTGCGTGCCAGCGCGAGGCCCATGCCCAGGTTGTTGTCGGTTTTGTTGGTGGTGCAGGGTTCGAACATGGCGGCTGTGATGTTTTCCGGTATGGTGTCGCCGTTCTGTTTGATTTCCACAAATAGTCCATTACCTTCGCGGTAGCTGGTTACTGCAACAGTGCCCTTTGTTTGGGTGCTTACAAAATATTCTTCCACATTCAGAAGGATGTACAACAACGCCAGCTGTACTTTGGGTCCGTCGGCTACTGCGGAGGGAAGGCTTTCTCCCAAGTCTGTGGCTACTTCCACTTTGGCAACGCGAAACGCATACTCCCGGAGCAACAATACACCGCGAACCAGGGTGTTCAAATCTACCATATTGGTGTTGTCACTCATGGGGCGTGCTACACCAGTGAGGGTGCTCACCAGTTTGCCGCATTTGTCAATGGCGGTAAGCACTTTTTCCAGAGTTTGCTGAGTCTCTTCGCTTACCCCTTCATCCATTAAGGCCAGTTCCGCATAAGCCATGGCGGCGCCCAGATGATTGTTGATGTCATGGGTGACCCCATTCACACATCGGCCTACCTGAGCATAACGAAAGACATGTTCCAACCTTTCGCGGTTTTCCGGATCGCCAAGATCAAGATGCGTCAAACCGCCCTGGACATTTTCATTCATAAATCTTTGTCTTCCTCTGTCTGCCGTACATCACATTTCCCGTTCGCATTTTGCCATAATGCAAAAGAAAAATCAATAAATTCCTGTTTTAGAGATTTTCAATCACCGCAGTTGCGAATTCACTGCACTTCAGTTCTGTTGCACCGTCCATCAGCCGGGCGAAATCGTAGGTGACTTTTTTCTGTCCAAAGGTGCGGGTTAGCGCATTTGTAATGGCGTCTGCCACCTCCTGCCAGCCCAGATGTTCAAACATCATGACGCCGGATAGCACGACGCTGCTCGGGTTGACCTTGTCCAGGTTTGCATACTTGGGCGCCGTGCCGTGGGTTGCCTCAAAGATGGCAGTTCCCTTTTCATAATTGATGTTGGCGCCGGGCGCGATGCCAATGCCGCCCACCTGTGCCGCCAGGGCGTCGCTCATGTAGTCACCGTTGAGGTTCATGGTGGCCACCACTTCAAACTCACGGGGACGGGTGAGTATCTGTTGCAAGAATATGTCGGCGATGGTGTCTTTCACCAGAATTTTGTCGCCGGGATTTCCATTGCAGTCGTCCCAGCCGACGGCCACATCGGAAAACTCTTCCCGAACCAGTTCGTACCCCCACTTGCGGAATGCGCCCTCGGTGTATTTCATGATGTTGCCCTTATGCACCAGGGTCACGCTGGAACGCTTCTGCTGCACGGCATAGTTGATGGCGGCGCGGATAAGTCGTTTGGAACCGGTTTCACTGATGGGCTTAATGCCAATGCCGGAATCGGGGCGGATAGTCCAGCCGAATTCCCGTGCACAAAAGTCAATCAGTTTTTTCGTCTCGGGGGTGTTTGCTTCGAGTTCCATGCCCGCGTACACATCTTCGGTGTTTTCGCGGAAGATAACCATGTCTATCGCGTCTGGATCAAGCACCGGGCTGGGCACGCCTTCAAAATGGCGCACCGGTCGTACACAGGCGAACAGGTCCAGTTGCTGCCGCAGCGACACGTTGAGGCTGCGGAAGCCGCCGCCAACTGGCGTGGTGAGTGGGCCCTTGATGGCCACTTCATATTCGCGGATGGCATCCAGTGTTTCATCAGGCAGGTAGGTTCCATAAATGCCGTTTGCCTTTTCACCGGCATAGATTTCCATCCAGGCAACAGCACGTTTTTCACCGTAGCAATGTTTGACAGCCGCATCAAAAATGGCCTGTGATGCGCGCCAGATGTCCGGGCCAATGCCGTCTCCTTCGATGAAACACACTATCGGTTTATCAGATACGGCAACGCGGCCGGCCTCGTCCACCTGGATGATGTCGCCTTCAGGTATGGTGATATGTTCAAATTTACTCATGAATAGTACTCCTGTATTGGGTTTATGGTTGAGGGATAGTATACACGTTATTCAGGGAGGATGTCCCGAGCCCTGCTTTAAATAAAAACGGTCGGTGGCTCACCTGGTTTCTGCAATAGTGCAGTCTACGGGCGAAAGTATACCATTTTGCGCATGGGCAACGCAGCAGTATCCCGTATCGTCTTCGCTGGGCGCCACCATGTCGAGGCGGGGCGTTTTTGCTAACAGTTCATGTATGGGCTGGAACGTGTTTATAAGCGCCTGATAGTCCGGATCTTCTTTGGATTGGAATACGGCGGTGCCGCAGGTGCCCAGGCCGCCAGCAGCTTTTGCGAGAGGAGCGCGCAGGAAAGTGTTCTTTTCCGGTTCCGTAACGCGCAGATACCACTTGCGTGTCTTCACATTTTCTGCCGCGCCGCCGGGCTGGTGACAGGAAGCGCACCGCCGTTCCACAACAGCAGTGAACACCGTGTCGAAATCGTCGGGCCACATGCGGCGGCAGCCGCGACGGTCGCGGTGGTTCGAATCGCTGGTGCCGTAGTAGGGCACGTTCAGATCAATCCACGCGAAGAGGCGCCGTTTTTCGGTGTCGCTCAGTTCCACCCGTTTCATGCCGGTAGCGTCAGGATGATCGGCCAGCACAATGTCGGCAAGACGGCTGGCGGGCGAACCCCAGTGACGCGGCGTGATTTCGGGGATGTTGCTCTCGGAACCGTTGTAGGTGGAAATCCATTTGGTGTAGGGGTTCTGGAAGGCGGTCTGCGCCGCACCACCCACCATGCAGTCTTCCGCAGGGGTGTTCATACGCGCCAGCGTTTCGTAGGACACGTTAAAGAAATCGGTGAGGTCGCCGGAGAGATCGAGCCCGTCACCCACCCGGTTTTCATCGTGGCATTTCACGCAATGCTTGTCCAGCACCGGCTGCACAATGTGGGCGTAACTGAATCCGGTGCGTCCCCATTCCGGCGGTGTGAGGGATTGCGGCTGCCGTTTGAACGCCTTCGGCATAGCATTGAGCACAGGCGTGGTGATGCGGTCCTCGTGGCAGCCCATGCAACTCTGCGATTCGCCGGGCATGAAATGGGTGAAACTGCGCATTCGCTGTACGGCCCGGCCATGTTTGTCCAGTGCCATGAAATACAACGGTTTTCCGGCGGGCACGTTGAAGCAGGCGGAACCATCCTCGCTGATGGGAACCTCGCCCCACACTTTCTTGGGCGCATAGGTGGCGCCAGAGGAGACCACAGGGAATTGGAATCCGAACGCGCGCAGGTCTGGACTGATCTGGACGGGCTTCGCGATTTCCTCCACAACGCGGATGGCTGCCACTTCGCCGCGCTGCACATACGGTTCCAGACCCACATGCACATCCTGCAGGTAGATGGTGGCGTAGTCTTGCGGTTCGGCAGCGGCAATAGCCGTTCCCGATGGTAACACAGGTGGCACCGTTTCGGCGCGGATCGGCTTGGGATTGTAGAAGCCCATTCCGTTCCTGGGTTCAAGTAAAGTGGCCTGTTCCGTAACGGCATAGTCGCGTACTGTAATCGTGCCGCCCACGGATACAAGATAATGGGTATCATTCAGCGGGAAAGGATTTTCATAAGGGCCGGGGATGCGGTTGCCGTCGCCCTCATTCACTTTGCCGATAAACACTTCCGGTGTGATGTTCCGGATGGCCTCCTGTGCGTTCACGCCCTTGCGCGGGTCCAGTATGCCGATGGCGCCGCGGCACGGGCCGTTGTGCGCAGTGAGCAGGCACAGCACCTGTTCCGTGCCCGGGATGGTGCGTGCCTCCATGAACGTGGCGGGACTCAACACGCGGTTGCCGAAGAACACGCGCAGCCCTGTGCCGTCCGGATGGAGCGTCCACAGGCTCTGGATGGGGATGGCGGGACGGTCCACATATTCCCAACGGCTGTAGATGAGCCGCCCGTCTTCCAGCACAGCGGGCGTGAAATCGTTCAGGTAATTGGCGGACAGGCGTTTCACATTAGCGCCGTCCCGATCCATGCGGTACAACACGCCCACGGGCGAGTTCCAGCAATAGGCAAAGGAACTCTTGCGCGTGGACAGAAAGCCGATGCCGCCATCGGGCAGCCAGCAGGCGTTGAAGTTGTAATCGTCGCCGTCGGTCAACTGGACCAGGCCGGTGCCGTCAACATTCATGCGGTACACCTGGTATTTCGCATCGGTGTTTTTGCGCCAGCTGAACAGCATTTCGCTGCCGTCATAGGACAGTTCCACATCAAGCAACTGACCTTCCGGAGAGTCCACCAACAGTTGCGGTTCCCCACCGAGGATGAATTTATACAGGCCGCCACCGGGCTTGAAGTCCTCGTTGTGATAAGTGTACACATGGGAAGGGTTCAGTTCCTGCCGCTGAATCACCAGCAATTCACGGAAACCAAACCCACCGTCTTTCAATTGCTGTTGGAGTTCGGCAGATTCCTTCAGCGGCACAGGGGCGTTTGCATCCTTGAGGAATTTCCCCAACAATTCCAGGGGTGGGGACACATCATAAATGCGTATCTCCGATGCGCCGGGGTTGGGACCGCCGTCCGCCTTGGGGAAACGTAGCGTGAGCGCCTTCGTCGAGACGGGACGTTTCAGGGTAATCCGCTGAGGGCCGTGTCCCGGCTGCAGCCGCGTTGAAAAGACGGGGCGTGAGTTTTCATCAACATACACCTGAACTGCGAGAAAGTTTTCGTTCCACAACCAGCCGGTACGCCCGTAATACACAATCTCGCTGATGGTGACAGGTTCCTGCCAAGCATATTTCAGCGTTGCGCCCTGCGCCTGTGCTTGCGGCAGACACCACGCGGCGTTGGCATCGGCCTTGCAGTCGGGTTCCGGGATGATACCGTCCGCGGTGAACTGCGGCGCATAGGCATCGTTAAGAAAGCCGCTGGCCGTGATGACGGCATCCGGCGCAACATTGCGCGGGTCAGCACCGAAGACAACAGCAGGAGCACCTATCAGTGCAACAATGATCCATAGGTTGAGATTACGAATTATCATTTGTGTCTTCCAGTATTAGTCTTGTTTCGCATTTCGGAGGGGGGACATTCCTGTCCCCCGAAATGTCACATATCAGAAACATTTTCTGGCAATTCGGGGGACAGGAATGTCCCCCCTCCGAAATAGTGTTAAATTGGTCGCAACTACTATTTTACCGCATTGTCCGTGCCCAGAAGCACATTGAGTGCATGTTCGGCAACGCGCACCACGTACTTGGTATCCGTGTCGTTCAATGCTTCCTGTAATACCGGGATGACTGGCCGCGCCAGTTCGCCAATGTCGTCCAATACGGTGACTGCCTGCAGACGTACCCATTCATCCGGGTCTTTCATTGATTTTACCACGGTTTGCAACGCGGCGTCGTTCGCGCCTGCCTGCAGGATGCCGTTTGCGGCGGCAATGGCAACCACGGGCGCTTCATCCGTCAGGTGTTTTTTTACTGCGTCTTTTGCGGTGCCGGAAACCGTCATGCGTTGCGCAAGTCCTGTTACCGCCCAGAAGCGGATGGAAGGATGTTCGCTGTCAAGCGCCTGCAGCAATAGTGATTCATTCGCATCATCCGGCTTCCCGGCGGCAGTTGCCGTTGCGTATAACTGCTTCCAGAATCCGGGATAGTTTTTTTCGTGTTCCGCGTAGATGTTGTAACGGCAGCCGTACAACTTGCCGAGTCGATTCAGTTCCGACTCCGGCAATAAGCCGATATCCCGAATCTTTGCCGACCAGGCTTGATGCTCCTTGCGCATCCGATTCAACACGGGTTCATATTCGGGGAGTTCCGCGAGGTTGTTGAGTTCATTCGGGTCGGTTTCCGTATCGTAGAGTTCTTCCACCGGCTTGGTTTTCGCGGCTATCCAATGATCATCAAGTGGTTGTTTACCCCCAAGCAGGGACTGGTTCAAATCCTGCTTCACGGGACTCTGCTCAGCATAGCTGATAAACTGGTTGTAAGGCAGGAAGGGCTTGTAGTTGCGAATGTATTTATACCGCTTGTCCCGCACCATGCGCATCATGTCATAGCGCTCGTCCATCCGATCTCGCGTGGCATACACATAGTTCGGTTCCGGGCCGAGGCTGCTGCCCAGGAACGGTTGCCCCTGCATGGTGTCGGGGATGGGCGCGCCGGCCAGTGCGAGCGTGGTGGGCGCGAGGTCAAGACAACTCACCAGACGGTCCACAACGGTGCCGGGTTTGATGCCTGCATAGTTCTGCCACTTTTCCGGTGCGTATGCGATTACCGGTACATGCACGCCGGAATCATAGAGCCAGCGTTTGCCTCGGGGCAGACCCGCGCCATGATCCGACCAGAAAATTACAATGGTATCGTCCGCAAGACCGTCCTCCTCCAGTTGTTGCAGCAAATCAGCGACCCAGTAATCCAGCGCGGTGATCAGTTCCAAGTAATTCGCCCATTGCCGACGGGTCGTTGGCGTATCCACATGATAGGGCGGCACGATCATGGTATCCGGGTCTTGCCGCTGGTTATCTTTTAATTCCCTGGTGGTGCGTTCATGGTCGCGATCAGTTGCCCGTATCTTACTTTCATGGGTGCCCGTATAATTGAACACAGCAAAGAACGGCTGATCAGGATTCGGACGATTGCGCCAGTGGGCCTTATTGCCGCTTCTCTCACTCCAGATTTCTCTTTCAATGCTCAGGTTGTAGTCTGTCTTGCTGTTGTTGGTGCAATAGTACCCCTGGGCTCGTAACACCTCAGGCAGGAATTGCAGGTCGGCGGGCGGCACAGGCGGACGGGACACGTTGCTGCCTTCGCCGCCGCTGCGCATATTGTTGCTGCCCAGCGTGGCAGCAAACACACCGGAAATCACGCAGGATCGGTTCGGCGCACACACCGGAGCGGTCACGTATGCCTGCGTAAAGCGGACGCCCTTCTCCGCTAGACTGTCCAGCGTAGGCGTGATGGCATTTGGATCGCCGTAACAGCCCAGATTCGCGCTGATATCCTCCGTGGACAACCAGAGAATGTTTGGCCGTTTCTCTTCCGCCGTCACAGTGCCGCCGCCAAGCGCAGCCAGACCGGCAAGACCGCTTATTTGGAGAAAGGTTCTTCTGTTTAGCATAGGGTTACTCCTTCATAAAGTTTTCATCCTTAACACGTTACCCGATGATAGATAATAAATACAAATAATTTTGGCTCGCCACATCCGTTTCCTGTGAAGAATGCTGTGACTCAATTGATCCTTTTTCGGCAAAAGAGATATAGTAAGCTCAAGCAACCGAGAAAGACCATGATAAATATTGATACACAAATTCGGCATTGGCGCGAAGGCAGCGAAGAAGAATGGGATGTTGCCTGTGAGCTTATTGCAAATAAGCGAATACGTCATGGATTATTCTGGGCACATCTAGCCCTTGAAAAAATTCTTAAAGCACACGTATGCAAGCATACGGGTGACCTTGCGCCGCGTATTCATAACTTGGCGCGTCTGGTCGAACTTGCAGAATTGGATATTGATCAGGAATCCAAAGATTTTCTGTTTGAGGTGAACAAATTCAATCTCGTGGGCCGCTATGCTGAACATCAGGGGCCTGTGCCGGATATGATAGAGACTAAATCTATTATGCGTAAAGTTGAGGAGATGCTGCAATGGCTGAACAAAGCATTATAGAAAGCATTTATCGCTATATTGAACGAATACAGGAATGCAACATTCCGGTTTCCTTTGTTGTGCTTTACGGTTCCTATGCTCGGGGAAATTTTCACAAATGGAGCGACATAGACGTGGTTGTGGTTTCGCCGGTGTTTGACGGTGATGTAAAAGCGGAAGATGTGAATACCTTATGGCGGGTAGCAGGTCGTACCGACAGTCGCATAGAACCGATAGGCTGCGGTTTGAGGCAATGGACGGAGGACACTTCGAGCGCCATTATCGAAATTGCCCGTCGAGAAGGACAGCAAATAATGGCGGCATGATGTCTTTCCGCGATTCTACCTATCCGGAAATACGCTAAAGAGTTGTACTGCTTGCCGTCCCTCATACCGAAGATAGAATTCCACGTACAATTGCGTTCCAAAATTCAATTTTGGAACGAGCAAAGATGCTGTGGTATTCTGTTCTTGTTGCTGTAGATGGTGGCTGTTCGTCGTGCTTGCTTGGGCGGCAAGGCATTTCGGTGCGCCCCAAACAGAGGAAATGAAGGAGACACATCATGGGTAGGATACGGTTTTCCCAAGTCTTGGTCGGGTCGTTGGTGGTTATGATGATAACGGCGGTTTTGGGATGCACACCGAAGGCGATGGCCGCAACAGGCCTAGAACCTGTGGAGGGCGAGGGTGAACCCGTGAAAGGCGAACCTGTCGAGGACCAGACCATAATGCTGCCCGGCGATGTGCCGCTGGTGCTAGTGAAAATCCCTGCGGGCACGTTCCTGATGGGACGGTACGCGGGCGAGCAGGACAGTCATGCTAATGAAGACCCACAACATTCGGTAACCATCTTGCAGGGTTTCTATATGGGCAAGTATGAGGTGACGCAACAGCAGTGGCTTGCGGTGATGGGTTCGTGGCCGGGTGATGCGCCGTTTTCGGGGTTTGGTATGGGCGATACCTATCCTGCGTATTGGGTATCCTGGGATGACGCGCAGAATTTTATTAAGGCGTTGAACACGCATATCACGAACACGAGCCAGGGCCCTGCCACAGTGCGCTTGCCCAGTGAGGCGGAATGGGAGTATGCGTATCGGGCGGGCACGACGACGCGGTTCTACTGGGGCGACGACCCGAGTGGCGACTACGCCTGGTACGATGGTAATAATAGCCCGGATGGGAGTAAGCCCGTAGGCGGGAAGTTGCCGAACGCGTTCGGACTGTACGATATGAGCGGGAACGTGTGGGAGTGGTGCGAAGACGATTATCATAGCAGTTACACGGGCGCGCCAGTTAATGGCAGTGCGTGGGTGGATGCACCGCGCGGTTCTAACCGGCTGCTTCGAGGCGGGTCGTGGTTCAACCGCGACGACTGCTGTCGTTCTGCCTACCGCAGCTACTTCAACCCGGACAACACGAGCAGCGGCTTCGGATTGCGTATTGTGCGTACTCCGTAACGCTTTTTGCTATCCCCCTTCTGCACTTTGCCCTGCTCTCTTTACCCTTTCTTATCCTGCGCGTCAGCATGCGGTCGC
>CAZBNU010000028.1:14368-29557 GCA_964493075.1 uncultured Nitrospirales bacterium
GCAGCCATCGCGCCGTCGCTTGAGTTGCTCTCGGCCGCGCGCGGGCTGCAGGGTGCGGGCGCCGCGGCAGGCGGTGTCGGCACCGGCGCGATCGGGCGCGATCTGTGTTGCGGCAAGCGCCGCGTCAGCATGCGGTCGCGAAACATTTTGGTGTGCATTGTTCTTCGTATGTTGTTCACGCTTGAGCGTGCTGGAGTTGTGCGGTTTCCTCCTGATCACGCAGGTTCCCAGTTGCATTTTTGTCATTACCCACATCTTGTTACAACGAATAGTAGAAGCGAAGAGCGAATGTTTATATGGAATCCCGTTGGGATTTGAAGATTGTTCCGTTCCTTGTATCCGAAACGTGATCTTCCCGGCTATGCTATGGAATCCCGAAATGCGATATGTAAAATGAACTAATAAAAGTTAATAAGTTGAAATTCGCTGCATATTTCCGTATCATCCCCCCCACGATAGAAAAGAATACCTGCCCGGGTTGACAATCAACTTCATACGGCGGCGTTAATTATGCCCCGCAAACGGAAACAGGAGATTGCACGTTATGCTGAATCTTGCCCATTTTCTGGATGTTACCGCCAAGCGATATCCTGAAGCGACCGCCGTTATTCTGGATGATGTGAAGATGACCTGGCAGGAAGTGGCGGGGTTTGCACGGCGTGTGGCCAATGTGCTGCGTTCCAAGGGAATCGGCCCCGGGGACAAGGTCGCCATGATGATTCCCAACACGCCCCATTTCCCCATTATCTATTACGGCATACTACAGACGGGCGCAGCGGTGGTTCCGGTGAACGTGTTGTATCAGCATACGGAAATCGAACACTATCTCTCCGATTCGAGCGCCAAGGTCTTCTTTGCCTTCAAAATGTTTGAAGAGGAAGCCCGCAAGGCCTTTCTCGCCGCTGAAAGTTGCAAGGATTTTATCGTTGTTTCCGCGCCAACCGATCTGGAAGACCCCCTGGTCGGTGAGAATTTTACGAAGCTGGCCATGCAGGCGGCTACGGAATTTGATACGGTGCAGACCATGCCGGACGATACCGCTGTTATTCTCTATACCTCCGGCACTACGGGCATGCCCAAAGGCGCGGAACTGACCCATTTCAACATGTTCTTTAACGCCTATTACGCCGCCAACTATGTGACGAAATGCACCCCCGCAGACGTGGCGCTGGTCACCCTGCCCCTGTTTCATTCGTTTGGCCAGACGGCGCTCATGAACGGCTGCGTCATCGGGGGAACGACCATGACCATGCTGCCCCGTTTCGAAACGGAAAAAGCCATGCAGGTCATTGCCCGCGACAAAGTGACCATCATTGCGCTGGTGCCGACCATGTATTTTTTCATGCTGGATTCCGAAAAATGGGAGCAGTACGACTTCAGTACCGTGCGTATTGCTGTTTCCGGCGGCGCGGCGTTGCCGGAAGAAGTGCATCGCCGGTTCCAGGAACGCTATGGCATCACCATCCTTGAAGGCTACGGGCTTTCGGAAACAAGTCCCGTGGCCTCATTTACGCAGGAAGGCGACGATGTGCGGGTCGGTTCCATCGGCAAGCCCATCTGGGGTGTTGAGATGCGCATCCTGCGTGATGACGGCGGGTTCGCGGAAGAAAACGAAGTGGGGGAGATTGTCATTCGCGGTCATAACGTGATGAAACAGTACCTGAACCGTCCCCAGGCAACCCGTGACGCCATTGTGGACGGCTGGTTCCGCACCGGCGACGTGGGACGTTTCGATCAGGACGGCTACTTCTATATTGTGGACCGCAAGAAGGACATCATCATCCGGGGCGGCATGAATATTTATCCTAGAGAAATTGAAGAGGTGCTGTATGCCCATCCCAAAGTGCTTGAAGCCTCGGTAATCGGCATTCCTGACACGGCGCGTGGGGAAGAGGTGAAAGCCTACGTATCGCCGCTGGAAGGGGAGACCCTCACTCCGGACGAAATCAAGGAATATCTGCATCAGCGTATGGCACGGTATAAATGGCCCAAGGAAGTGGAAGTGATCAAAGAACTTCCCAAGGGGCCCACGGGGAAAATCTTGAAGCGGGAACTCAAAGCGATGGCAGCCGGGCAAGAGAATATTCATTGATCGGTAAACAGAACGGCGGCGGATTCATTATTGTAATGAATCCGCCGCCTTTGTATATTCAGTTAGAAATGTAAAACGTTGCTTTGCAGCGGCTTACAGCACATCTTCCAGCAACGAGGCCAGGCCTTCAAAGCCCGCCGGGGAGGTGAGCACTACTTCGCGCCAGGGGCCGTCAAGGCCCATGGTAAGCGCTATCATCACATCTTCAATGCCCGGCATGTCGATACCGGAATCAGTCGCTTTTGCGCCGTCGAAATTAACAAAACCGTAGACGCCCTTTTCCACGACATCGCCAGGAACGCCGCCAGCGCCTTCCTTGGTCATGGATTCAAGGGCCGTTTTCAGTTCCTCTTCGCCAGCGGTTATCACAAGGGCTTCTCCTGCGATGGCGATGTATACTTTGATGTCTCCCTGTTCGACTACGTAGACATCGGTGGTGTCAATCTGGTAAGTGGGCGCTTCGATTTTAGCCAGCATCTTCAGCAGATTGGGAACCGTTGCCGGGTTCTTTACCTTGACGGCGATGGTGGCATCCGGTACTTTTTCCGATTTCATGCCGCGCATGCTGACTGCCATTTCATCACCCAGCAGGCTGCTGGCAATGCGGATATACCCGGCAACCTGGCGGGTTTCCGGGATGCTTGTCAACGTCATGGAAACTGCATTTATCAGTTCAGGCGTAATACGCAGGTTTACCAGCAGAGGTGCGGCAGCATCCATGTAGCCATGCAAGCCCAACGGTCCGGGGGAAACTGCACCTTCCTCGGTGTTGTCCCGTGCTGCCATCCGCACGTAAGCCTGACCATACTCTTCACCAATCGCAAGAAGTACTTCGTCAGTGAAAGGCTTTAGTGTATTAATGAGGGGCTTCAGGTAGGCCAGTTCATCGGCCATGCCCAACAGGTTGGTGTTTTCAATAATGTCAATGCGGCTCCACACCACCACTTCATCTTTGGTTTCATAATTAACAGTCGCGGGTTCGGCGTTGCGGGTGGCCAGTTGCTGCAACAACGCGCTGCTGGACGCCACAAAAAGTTTGCCGTCGTTGATGAAATAAGAGACATCGCCACTGGAGCGCCCTTTGATTTCACCGGGCAGTTCAACTTCGGATCCTTCGCCGGAAAGGAGGTTGGTCATGGTTTCCCGGACTAGCGCTTCATCTTCCACCATCAACACGCCGCACACATTGACGTCGCTGGGGGAAGTGGCAGACAGGAAAATAGCGCCGGGTGCCGCAGCCTTCACGCCGCTTTTCGTCAGTCCTTCGCTCAACGTGTCGCCGCCCAGCTGCCAGGCCAGGTTGCTGATTTCACTGAGGGGGCCCACATCCATCAAAGGCGCGCCAGCAGTTTCCACTGCTTCAATATCAGGTAATCCTACGGCGATTGCTGCGTCCGCCGGCAGATATTTCATCAGATCGGACATGGTGGCTGCCGAAGCAGTCAGACCGAATACAACGGCCATTGCGCACACGAGTGCAAGCGTCGAAATCCGGGTGGTGAAGTGTTTGCTGTTCATACATGGTTCTCCGTTTTGTTAAAGTGATACTATTGGATAGCGCCAACCCCGAAACTACATCAGGGCAATACTATAGCACGAAGACGGTAAGTGAACACAACCGCCTTGTCCGAGTTGGACGTTAAAAAATGGCTGATGGTGTCAAAAAACTTTTATCGGGGAACCGCCAGGGGTATTTTTCCGCCAGCGGCTTCTTTCTCGCTGGATTTTGAGAATATAACTGATATACACTTAAACCTGATGCGGGTATTGTCCGCAACCCAGAAAGAACAACGCGACAGGGATGCCGCGTCTACGTTTTGCCGATGTTTTTATAACGGCTACTATAAGGGGCTTGTATGGAACAGTAGGCGTCGTATGGTCCCCTGTTCCGCAAAAATACTGTTATTCCGACTGTCGATAAACAGGAGTAGTGTACATGAGTCTGAATCTGGCCGATATTCTTGAAATGTCTGCAACAACGCGACCTGACGCGGAAGCGCTGGTATATGAAGATACCCGCATGACCTTCAAGCAACTGGCAAAGGCGGCACGGCGCGTGGCTTGGGTCTTACATCAACGTGGCATCGGTCCCGGCGACAAGGTTGCCATGCTGATCCCCAATACCCCGCATTTCCCAATTATTCTCTACGGTATTCTCTACACCGGCGCAACGGCAGTTCCCATGAACATCCTGTTGCACTGGCGCGAAATCCGGCATCAGCTGGATGCTGCCGATGTGACTACCCTGTTTGCACTGGAACCGCTTCAGGAACAGGCTGCTAGGGCAGTTAAGGAAGCCCAAAAATGCCGGAATTTTTTCGTGGTGGAACCCGCCATGACGCCATCCCAGCCCGAATCTGGCGAGTCCTTTCTGATGGCGATGGCGGCAAGCCAGCCGGTTTTTGAGCCTTACCGCACCAGTCCGGATGATACCGCAGAAATCATTTTCACCTCTGCCTATGGCGGCAAGCCCCTCGGCACGGAGCTTACCCACTACAATCTTTTCCAGAATGCGCTCATATCCCAGGCCTTTGTGCAGAAATTTGGACCGGATGACACCTGCCTGTGTGTGTTACCCCTGTTCCATTCCTTCGGGCAGACCGCCATGTTGAATGCGCCTCTGCTGGGTATGAGCAGGACCATACTCATGAGCCGCTTTGAAACCCACAAGGTCTTCGATATTATCGCCCGCGAACGGGTTACCCTTTTTGGGGTGGTACCGAGTATGGCCCATTTCATGATTACCTATAAGCCCGGCGAAACATTCGATCTCTCGTCCATTCGCGCCCTGGATGTGGGTGGCGCGGCCTTGTCCATGGACATTTACAATGGCTTCCTCGAACGGTTTGGCTTTCCCTTGCTGCAGGGCTACGGTCTTACTGAAACCAGCCCCGTGGTTGCATATAATGTGGATGAAATCACCAACCGCCCCGGATCTGTTGGCAAACCTATCTTTCAGTGCCAGGTGCGTATTCGTCGCGAGGACGGTTCTTTTGCGTCTGCCGGGGAAAAGGGCGAAATTGTGGTGCAGGGCCACAATGTCATGAAGGGGTACTACAAGGAACCGGAAGCCTCCGCAACGGCGTTGCGGGACGGGTGGCTTCATACAGGCGATGTTGGCTATTTGGATGAAGATGGGTATCTGTATCTCACGGGGTTGAAAAAGGACCTCATTATCCGCGCGGGAATGAATATCTATCCCCGCGAAATTGAAGAAGCACTGTTGCGCCATCCCCAAATCCGGGAAGCGGCAGTGATTGGCATTCCCGAACGGGTGCGCGGCGAAGAGGTGTGTGCGGTGTTGGTGGCAGAACCTGGAGCACCGCCGGACGAAAAAGCATTGCGCGCTCATTGTTTCGAATACATGGCGCAACTGAAGTGTCCGCGCAAATTTGAGTTTGTAGATGTGCTGCCACGCACGGATTCAGGTACAATAGATAAGAACGCGCTGCGACATGAATTTATAAGTACCCGTGCCTGAGTTCTATAATGGCATACAGTACTGCCCTTAAAAAGACAAAAGACCATGACTTCAATACTGGATTCCATAAATACCCCCGGGGACATTAAGTCCTTTTCTCCTGAACAGCTTGATGCGCTGGTTGTCGAACTGCGCCGACGCATTATCGAAACGGTGAGCAGGAACGGCGGCCATCTGTCTTCGCCTCTGGGCGTGGTTGAATTGACGGTGGCGCTGCACTATGTCTATGACATCCCCGAGGACAAACTTATATGGGACGTGGGGCATCAGTGTTACGCCCACAAACTGCTCACCGGACGGGCTTCCAGGTTTGATATGCTGCGCAAATGCAATGGCATCAGTGGTTATCCGAAAATCTCCGAGAGCATTTATGACTGTTTCGGTACAGGACACAGTTCCACCTCCATATCCGCTGCCGTGGGCATGGCTATCGCTCGCAACCAACTGGGACTGGAGCATCATGTGGTGAGCCTGATAGGGGACGGTGCAATGACGGGGGGCATGGCTTTCGAGGCGCTCAACCATGCCGGTCATCTGGGCCTGAATATGCTGGTTATACTGAATGACAACGAAATGTCCATTTCCCGGAACGTGGGTGCATTGGCACGCTATTTCAACCGTTTGATTACTGCCACGCCCTATAAGCGCGCCAAACAGGATGTGGGCAGTTATGTAAAAAGTCTCATCGGCGACCGCATGACCCGCACCATTCAGGATATTGAAAAATCAGTGAAGGGATTTATCACCAAAGGCGGCTTGTTTCAGGATTTCGGATTCAATTATATCGGCCCGGTTGATGGTCACGACCTGCCCATGCTGATTGAAGTGCTGCGCCGGTTGAAACAGATGGAAGGACCAGTTTTCCTGCATTGCACCACGGAAAAGGGCAAGGGCCTGAAAGCAGCAGAAGAAGACCCCCTAGCCTATCACGGGGTGAAACCTTTTGTCATTAAGGATGTGGGCGAAGGGGATGCCGTGCCTGCGAAGGTGGAAGCGACGCCCCCCTCAAAAACCATTACCTTTACCGACGCCTTTTCCAAAGCACTGCTGGCTCTGGGCGAGAATGATCCCTGCATTGTTGCCATCACCGCTGCCATGCCCACCGGCACGGGGCTGTCGCTGTTTGAAAAGGCTTTTCCAGAACGTTTTTTTGATGTGGGCATCTGCGAGCAACACGCTGTTACCCTAGCGGCAGGACTCGCCACTGAGGGGATTCGCCCGGTACTTGCCATTTATTCCACCTTCCTGCAACGGGGCTACGACCAGGTCATTCACGATGTATGTCTTCAGAATCTGCCTGTTATTTTTGCCATAGACCGTGCTGGTATGGTGGGCGAAGACAGCCCCACCCAGAACGGCGCTTTTGACTTGTCTTTTTTGCGCAGCGTACCCAACCTGATTGTTTTAGTGCCCCGGGATGATGTGGACACAGCGCTTATGCTTGCCTGGGCGGCAACCCAAAAACAGCCAGTGGCACTGCGCTACGCCAGGGATATTGCACCCACCATTGGAGCCGCCAAAGGCCGTGACATTACCCGCGCTGAAACGCTGCGCGAGGGTAATGACCTCGTATTTCTTACAGTGGGGCCCTGTGCCGCTGCCGCGCTTGAGGCTGCAGAAAGACTTGCCCGGGAAGGGCACAGTGTTGCTGTGGTGGATGCACGGTCCGTCAAACCTCTTGATACTGCCATGCTCGACGCCATTCGCGACAAACCCATTGTGACGGTGGAGGAAAATGCCCTTGCAGGCGGCTTCGGCAGTGCAGTCCTCGAATACTACGAGCAGTCCGGGCAATTGCAGGGACTGACCCTTTCGCGCATGGGCTTTGATGATGTTTTCTACGAACAGGCAAGCCGCAAGGAGCAACTGGCGCTGTGTAATCTGACGGTTGAGGGGCTTTGCCGGTGCGCCAGCCAGATGCTTGCTGCAACCCAGGATGCCTTTGTAAAATAGTTGCTGGAGAAGATGAGTATGACGATAACTTTCACGGTCAATGGGGAAACACGGGAAGCGGCGGCGGGTATTTCACTAATGGAACTGATTGCACAACTGGGACTGCATCCGGAATCCCTGGCAGCCTTGGTGAACGATGAAATTGTGGAGCGGGGTAGCTTTGCGGAAAAAAAACTTAATGCCAACGATACAGTGGAACTTGTACGATTTGTATCTGGAGGTTAATCATGAATCGCGACCTTTTGCTCACACAACTAAAAGACGCAGACCTGTATGTGGTCATAACGGAATCCTTCTGCGCAGGACGTTCTGCCCTGGAAACCCTTGCCCAGTGCATGGCAGCAGGGGTAAAACTGGTGCAGATGCGGGAAAAGAATCTGGGCGACCGCGAACTGCTTGCCCTTGCCCGCGCCTATCGTGACGCCACCCGTGAAGCCGGCGCATTGTTTATTGTGGATGACCGCGTGGACATCGCCCTTGCTGCACAGGCAGATGGCGTACACCTTGGCCAGGAAGATATGTCAGTTGCGGATGCGCGGCGGATTGCGCCCTATTTGCTCATTGGCGCTTCTTCGCACAGCCTCGAGGAAGCGCTGACCGCCCAGGAGGCAGGCGCAAATTATGTGAACATCGGCCCCGTATTTCCCACCCAAACCAAGGAAGTTGCCGCAGGCGCCGTGGGACCTCAACTCATCTCGGAAATCGCACCCCACCTGCATATTCCCTTTACCTGCATGGGCGGCATAAAGGCGGAGAACATTGACGAAGTGCTCGAAAGGGGCGCAAACATTATTGCCGTGGTCACCGCTGTTACCGCCGCAGACGATCCCCGCATTGCCGCACAGACGCTGCGCGCACGCATCCTGGCGCACAGATAGGTTGACGTAAAAAAAGGAACCTGTGGATGGGCACCCTTAAGAAGTTTGTGGTAGGCGGTATCTTTCTGGTTGTGATACTGGTGTTGCCCTTTTTGAAGGACCTTGACCGGGCGGCCACGTCGACCACACCAGTGCGCACGCAACAGCAGCATGTGCCGCCGCCCGTTACCCACACACCACGGCCTGTTCAGTACCCTGTACAAGCGCCGCCCCCAAGTACAACAGGCGTCATTGAAAATGCCTTTCGTAGTCGCCGGAGCAATCTTCCCGTTACGGAAGCAGGACGGGTATCGCGTATTCTATCAGACGACAACCAGGGTTCGCGTCACCAACGTTTCATTGTGAGCATGGCGTCCGGGCATACGGTGCTTATCGCCCACAACATAGATATCGCGCCCAGAATCAACAGCCTGCGTGTCGGCGATCAGATTACGTTTTGCGGCGTATACGAATGGAACGACAAAGGCGGCGTGGTGCACTGGACGCACCACGATCCCTCCCGACGCCATGCAGGCGGCTACCTCGTGCATAACGGCCGCACCTACCAATGATGTTGCCAATCGCCAACAAATGTCATCACCACGAATCTTGACAAACCGACATTCCGTCAAATGATTGAACAGAATGACATACATTTTGTCAAATCATTTGACGGAATGCAACGTAAATCATGGATGATATAAACAATTTTACCTGCAAGTTGCAAAAATGTATAACAACCGTTGTGTCCCGGCACTATTTTTTCACCATAACCTTTAGCGTGGGCGGTGCGAGCAGGCCGCAGGGCTTCAGCACGTAATCGTCCGTCCAGTCGGCGCCTTCGGTTACAAAATTGTCGGGGCCGGTGCCGTGTGGTTCCAGCGTTTTCTGGTGCAACGGGCCAAAGGTGTTGCGCCGGCTGCCATAGACTACCAGCGTGATCTTATTGGTGGTTTCTTTGAGCAGGTCGGTTATATCAAGTTCATAAGGCGGCCATGACAGGTAGCCCGCATGAGCGCCGTTCACAAGTACCCGCACCGTGGCGCCTTTAAATTCACTGGCCTCCAGTAGTACCCGCTCTCCTTGTTTCGCTTTTGTGGTGGTTTTGAACCGGTACGCCACAGCGCCGCCATAGAAGGGCATGCTGTGCTCACGCCAATCGCCGATACCCGCCGCTGGCGCTGCCACAATTGTGGAACGCTTCTTGCCTGCGTTCACGCCAAAGTCGCCCAACAGATACAGGGCTTCCAGGTTGTCGTCGCACCGGAAATCCAGCGCGGCTTCCACAACATTTTCGCCCTTTCTCAACAGGGATGTGTCCAGGGGCAGCATGCGTATGGCGGGGTCCACCCACCAGCCCGTATCCGCATCCGTGGCGATGTCGTGTCCGTTCAGCGTAATCACAAAGCGTCGCGGCGTTTCGAGGGCAAGGTACATTGCTCCCGTTGGCAAGGCAGCCACATCAAAGGCAAAACGGAGTGTTATCAGCTGCCGCGGTTCATCAGGCCCTATGATTCGCGCCCAGGGCTGCATCATGTCGCCGCCCCGGCGTGGCTGTTGCATGGCGTCGCGTACGGCGCGGTCAACGCGCAGAATCTCAGTGGGCGCACGGAACCCGCCCTTTTCGCCAATACGATATGCCGCATAGTCCAGCACGCACACATTTGGTTCCGTCCGTTGCACCTCCAACAGCGCTTTCTCCGTCAGTTTGGTTCTGCGATTCTGCTTCAACGGTACTGCACGGCGTAGACGCCCCTGTGGTGCCGGTTCAATCACAAAAACACGGCTGCCTACTGGCGGCAGACTCGTTTTGAATACCGTCCAGCATCCGGTTCTGCTGGAAGCCACGATAAAGCGCTCTCCGGTTACAGCATCGTATTCCACAACCTTGCCTTCGGCTTGCAACCGCACTTCCACCTCGTCATGGCCGCAGTTGCGGTCGGTATTGCAAAGGAAAAGAATGGTTGCATCGCCGTCTCGCCGCTGCTGATACAACACGGAAGAAATTTCCTGGTCTGCGCCGTTCTTGATGGATACGCACCGGGCAACGGGTTCCAGGGTCTCACGCAGAGCGCTCTTTTCCAGGGGCGTGCGCAGGCACTGCATGGCAAGAATACTCGCCGCGTCGGACTGTTGGCCGTCCACATGATCGGGATGGTCTCCCACAAAGACCACCAGGCCGCCCCGCTTGCGGAATTGTATCAGCAGATCGAGGGTGGACTTGCGGAGGGTGTCCATAGGCGGCAGCACCACGGTCTTGTATTCACAAGCGCCGATGCGGAGGCGCACAGGCTGATCGTTGGCAACAACATCACCGTGGCGCGCCATAATGTCCTCATCGCCATAGGCAAAGTCGAAGTGGTTTTCCAGCAGCATGTTTCGCAGTGTGACCAGCGATTCATCGCAAAAGAGCACATCTTCACTGGTGTTGAACAACATGAACTTTTGTGGATCGTCGTGATCCAGAAAACGCGGACGGAACCGGGCGAACATGGATTCGATGGGATGCACCACCAGGATGTCCTGCACGCACCGCCCCCGGGTAAGCGCTACATGCAGTCGAGAATAGTAATCCTCCACATGCTTGTAATGTTCCCACCAGGAGGATTGAAAAAATATAGAGGCCGGGTAATCGCGCTTGGCTTCGCCTTTCATGGTGTACCAGGACAGATGATGACAGCGCAGGGTGATGCCCAGCGCCGCCTGCCAGTCGCCCAGCGCCTTGTGCCCCGCAAAGTCGAAGTCCCAACCCGTGCATCCGTACATTTCCGACAGTACCCATGGACGTCCCATCTGATTGGCCACGCTCTGACACTGCTTGGGTGTGTCGTAATCATAGGCATATTGGGTTAACAGATCAATGCCCGGCAACTGCATGTATTCATAATGACGCATAGCCGCGCCCACCACCAGCGTCTGCAGGTGCAGGCTGTCCTCCAACAGTACATGCCCGGTCAGTTTCATGTTGTACTGTTCACACCAGTCGTAAATCTGCTTGAAGAAGTTGTTGGTGAAAAGGTGGGTCAAGCAGTTCCGGAAATCCAGTCTCGCTTTGGACACCTGCACGCCTTCCACCTCCAGCATTAGTTCCGGCAGATAACTGCGTATGGAATAATTAAACATCTCCTCGAACACCGCAGGCAGTTTCTTCGTCCAGGGCACATAACTGTAGGGAATGCCTTTACGCCCCTGCGGTACTTGTTCTCCATAAAACGCGCAGAAATTGGGTTCATCCGTAAAAATGCCTGGCACCACATTGCCAAAATCATCTCCGATTTCACGGAGGTAACGCTCATGAGTCTCCTCAATAAACGCTGCCACCGCTTCTTCCGAAAGGGTGTCAAGATAGGTGTAGCCGTTGTAGTAGTTGGTGCAGGGCTGTGTCTCTTCATGAAACACCAGCACCTGTTTCGCCGTGGGTTTCTCGCCCACATGGAGCCACCGGACATTGACCGCCTTGTCGCCTTCCACATCGGCCTCATAAACCGGGTATTCCCCTTCGGCGTCATATATAAAGCCCTTTGCAGGCAACACTTCCATGACCAGAAAGCGCATGCGATGATCAGGATTTATGGTGACCTTGCCGCCTGCATAGCCCGACGGCCAGCAATCTTCATCATATAGCCATGCTTCCATCTCTTCCATACGGCACTCATCTACTGCAGCGCGTATGGCATCGAACCATCCGTCTCCCAGATACTCCGTTGCCAGTCCCACCCGTGAATGTAAAAAGGCGCCGCCCATACCCATGCGTTTGAATATGCGCACCTGTCTGCGTATTTCATCAGGATGCAACGCCCCATTCCACGACCAGAATGGTTTCCCGCGATAAAGTGCGCCGGGATTCTTGAAGTTATCATAAAAACTCATGGACGTACCCTCTCACATTGTTATGCGGACAAACTAATACCAACAGTCAACGGCATCGAAAACGCAACCGGGCAACACCCGAACAAAACCATGCCAAGCACTAACGCAGACGCAGCATCTCTGCCGCATTGACTTACAACATTTTTGCTTTTCCCACGGCGTAGCCGTTTATTTTAGAACCCCTGAATTGTAAACCACTTTTCTCCCCAATACAAATACCATCCGCGAAACCCACTGTGGTATGCCGCCACCAGCAGGGCCGATAATGCATTTCCTTTATTCCCTGCAGACGTTTGGCTATAGCTAACCAGCTTGGATGGGTAGCGATGCGCGGTTTGGGGACATACCGCAAGGCTTCCAGACGCCGCAACAGTTCTTCCTGGGTCGCTTTCTTGTTCTTAAACTGCGACCGTGAACCGGTCTGAACCACCGCAATGCCAGTTCAGACTCGGATCACGTATTTATCGTATTCATTGTCTTGGAATTTGAGTGCGCTGGTGGTGACGGCAAGAAAATGTTCTATAATAGCCGAGAACGTTCCGTGAATGATGGGCCATCGTGTGGATGGCTGGCAAAAACTGTTAATCACAGACGCAACTATTAGTATCGGCACATGTTGTGAATAAGGGAGAAAAGAGTCATGTCTAGATTATTGGTTATGGGCGTCTGCGTCCTATCAGCCATGTCTGTTGCAATTCCTTCTTATGGGATATGTTATCCCGGGGAGCGACCCGGCGAGGCCGTGGTTGTTCTGGCGGAAGACAGTATTACCCTCGAAAACAAGGCGCTTTCAGCCTCGTGGACTTTTGCAGAAAAAGGGCTTCGTCTAGTTTCTTTCGCAGACAAATTAGGCGCGGCAGAAAATACAGCCGGAAATGGAGAAGCCTTCAGTATTGACATGGGTAATGGCCATACGATCAAGGCATCGGAGTTCACGCTGGCTGCCGCTCCGGAAAGCAAACCTATTGCCGCAAACAATAATGCCCACAGACTTGGGGACCGGTATGCGGGACGTCTGGTCAGTGCCACATTAATCTCGCCGGATAGTACCTTTTCCGTAATTTGGGAGGCGGAACTGAGGGATGATTCGAATTACATCATCCAGCGCGTTACATCACTCCCCATAAACCAAGCACTGCATGTGGACACAATCACCCTGATTAGTCTGGATGCTCAGGCAGCGCAAGTTGCAGGCGTCACACAGGGTGCTCCGGTAGTAGCGGAGACTCTGTTTTTTGCCTTAGAACATCCCATGTCAGAGAGCACAATCAATGGAAATCATGTTTCTTGCAGTTTGCGCCGAGGAGAAATTTTGGACATAAACCAGAATCTGACCCTGACATCGGTGATGGGGGTAACGCCTCACGGACAGACCCGCCGGGGCTATCTCTACTATGTTGAGCGCGAGCGCGCTCATCCGTACCGCCCGTTTTTGCACTACAATTCCTGGTACGATATTGCTTGGGCAGATCAAAAATTTAATGAGGCTGAGGCGCTTGCCGCTATTGAAACAATGGCACAAGCATTGATTGTTGAGCGTGGCGTATATGTGGATAGTTTCGTGTTTGATGATGGTTGGGATGACAACGCTACCTTGTGGCAGTTTCATGATGGCTTTCCGGATGGATTTACGCCACTCCGGAAAAAAGCCGAGAAATATGACTCTGCTGTGGGCGTCTGGCTGTCGCCTTTCGGGGGGTATGGTGAAGTGCGGGAACAACGCCTGAAATTCGGCAAGGCACAAGGCTTTGAGATCAACCGCAACGGTTTTTCACTGGCAGGCAAAAACTACTATGCACGGTTTCATGCAATCTGCGCTGAGATGATAACGAAATATGGCGTGAATTTTTTCAAGTTCGACGGCATGGGCCCGGGAAACAACAGGGTAGGCGGGGAGGAATTTCTTGCGGATATTGAAGCGCTGATGCAGCTGACCGATGAGTTGCGCGAACTGGACGCAGAACTGTATATCAGCGCAACGACAGGCACATGGTGTACCCCGTATTTTTTATGGCATGCGGACAACATCTGGCGCAGCGCAGAGGATATGAACTTTTCCGGGAAGGGATCGAAACGGCAGCAATGGATTAACTACAGGGACACTCATACCTACAAAAACGTTGTGCTTCAGGGACCGCTATATCCTCTGAATTCTCTCATGACCCAGGGGATAGTCCACGGCACACACGGCCCCGCCGCACTGATGGACGACAATCCCAAAGAGTTTGCGGATGAAGTATGGTCGTTTTTCGGCAGCGGAACAAGCCTGCAGGAACTCTACATTACCCCGCAGCGATTGACGAACGAGCAATGGGACATTCTGGCTGCTGGCGCGAAATGGTCACGGGCCAATGCAGATGTACTTGTGGATACCCATTGGGTAGGCGGCGATCCGGGCAAGCATCAGGTCTATGGATGGGCATCGTGGGCACCGCGCAAGGGTATCCTGGTATTGCGTAATCCCGACGACAAATCGGCGAACATTCAAATTGATGTTGGCGCAGCCTTTCAACTGCCACAGGACGCTGTACAAAAGTTCCGTCTGATTTCCCCTGTGCCGGGTACGGAACAAACTATCTCCATGGAGGTTGCATCCGGAAGCCCACACGATTTCCATCTGGAGGCGTTTCAGACCCTGGTGTACGATGCAGAACCTTTAGAATAATACATCTTAAGCCTGCAGCTACATTGATGTCATTTCATTGCGAAATACTTCAATATATTGCACAATCAGTGAAAAGGATGGGGTGGTAATAAAGTATGCTAAAACCTCTGTAAACATTGGGTTTTCTAGAGAAAAAAATGGAGCGGGACACGAGGTTCGAACTCGCGACATCCAGCTTGGGAAGCAAGGAGACACGGCTCAAAAAAGCCTGCAAACATTGGGTGAAACGCATGTCTGTCAGGAGAGTGTCACTCAAAATGTCACCCCAAAT
>CAZBNU010000029.1:0-18135 GCA_964493075.1 uncultured Nitrospirales bacterium
GAAGGTTTCGATTATGATTTCTGGCTGGGACCTGCCCGGTTGGCGCCTTATACCGAGAAACGGTGCCATTTTTATTTCCGCTATATACTGGACTACAGCGGCGGTGAGATGACCGACCGTGGCGCCCACATCATAGATCTGGGGCAGCTGGGCAACAACACTGACCATACTACCCCCATCAGCGTTGAAGGCAAAGGCACATTCCCCAGTGAAGGGCTTTTCAATACAGCCTACGAATACAACTTTTCATTTGAGTATGAGAATGGCGTCAAACTTATCGGCGACAGCAGCACCCCGCGCGGTCTTCGTTTTGAGGGGGATGAAGGCTGGGTTTTCATTCATGTCCACGGTGGCAACCTCGAAGCGGAACCGGCTTCGTTGTTGCAGGAAGTCATCGGACCCAATGAAATGCACTTGGGACGCAGCCGCGGGCACCATTACGATTTCATCGAATGCGTGAAGTCCCGTGGCGAAACCAAAGCGCCCGTGGAAGTGGGACACCATACCGCCACCATGTGTCACATGGCGAATATCGCCATGCTGCTTGGCAAAAAACTGAAGTGGGATCCGGTTGCGGAAAGCTTTGACGACGATGCTGCCAACCGCATGATGCAGCCGTCTATGCGCGCACCGTGGGTAATCTGAGTAAGAATAGTAACTGCAGCAATAGCTGCATTAGTCATAACGTAAGGGTTGTTCGAATGAATTATTTGATCCGTAAAAACATGATTGCGCTTATCTCGTTGTTGATGGTGACGATTGTCTTTTCAATTGCAGACGCCCAGACGCCTGCCGAACGGTTTGTGGAAGAATTTGATGCGCTTGCCGCCTACGAGTTTGGCATGTCCCGGGCGCCGCTACAACGTATTTCAGAAGTGGTACGTTCTGCCATTGCCGGAGCGCCGGACCTTCCCTATACGGCACAAGACCTTGAAGGCCTGCTGCTGGTACTGATCGAACAGGACATTTCCACAGAAGCAAAGTCTTTTATCTGTCGCATGTTGGGAGAAATCGGCGGCACGGCATCGGTGGAACCGCTGGCGAAGCAATCGGTCAATAAGGACATCTTTTCCGATGTGTTGGTTGCACTGGAGCAGAACCAGAATGATGAAGCCGCTATTGCTCTTGCTGCCCTATACGGCAATGCCGAAGATCAAGGGAAACTAGCGGTTCTGGCAGCGATTGGCCGACAGGGGAATCCTATCTCTGTGCAGTTATTGGCGCTATGCCTCGATGACAGTGATCCTGCCATTACAGTGGCAGCAGCCAGGGCGCTGGCGGACATTGCTGTGCCCAAGGCTTGTAGTGCAGTCATAGATAAAACGATGGGCGCCGACCAGGAAATGCAGGTACTGCTGGCGGATGCCTGTTTGAAATGCGTCGCCGCCCTGCCGGATACCCAAAGTGATGCGGCAGCAAAAACATTGGAACTGTTTCGCCAGCCGAATTTTCCGACCCACATCCGTCTTGCCGCCATTTCCGGTTTAATGCAGCGGCAACCCGACCGCAAACAGGCGATATTGCTGGAGGCGTTGCAGGATGAGAATGCGGCATTGGCACACGAGGCGCTGATGCTTGCCCGTGAGAACCCGGATGCGGGGGTTGTTACCGCCCTAGCCGGGATTCTGGAACAGGCGCCGCCAGAGCGTAAAGTCCCGCTTCTTGCCATCCTTTCCGACTTTGGCGATGCATCGGTATTACCTGTCATAATGAAACTGACTGACCATGAGCAGCCTGAAATACGTATCAGTGCGTTGCAGGCGGTGGGCGTTCTCGGCACAGCGGAACAGGTGGATTTTCTGCTTGAAAAAACCATTTCCGGTCCGGCAAGAGAACAACGCACAGTACGTGAAGTATTGGCACGTATGACCGATCCCGAAGTTAACGCCCGACTCCTTGACATTGCCACACGGTCAGGCGATGAAAAGCAGCGAATTCAAGCCATAGCCGTTCTGGCGGACCGGAACGCAGGGGAAGCAGCGCCGTCATTGCTTGCGCTGGCCGCCCGCGCCAAAACAGAAATTAGGCAGGAAGCCTTACGCGCACTGCGCACCCTCGCCCCTGCCGAGATGCTGCCGGAACTGCTGGGCCTGATTATGCCGCGCACCCTGGAACCTATCCGCGACCTGCTGCCCCAAACCATTGCACAGACCGCATCACGTATCCCGGATTCGCTTGTTCAGGCCGACGCTGTCATCGCCGCATTAAATGCGGCACAGGACAAAGAAGTCCGCATTGTTTTGTTGGAGGTTCTCGGACTTATAGGGAATGAAGCCGCTTTTGAAGCCATCAAGAGTTACCCGGACACCACCGAAACAGAGGTGCGACGGGCAGTAGTCACAGCATTGGCGCGTTTCCAGTCCCCCGAAGCGCTGGGCGAACTCCGTGCAATTTTGTTGACAGAACGGGATGAAGGGGTGCGCGCAAGGGCGTTTTCTGGTTACATCTCCGCATTGCGCAACGCAACGGACGTCGCTCTGGCTGCTATCGTGCCCCATCTTCAAACTGCCCACGAACAGGCAAAAAGCACTGCGGAACGCCAAGATTTCCTGGCGGCTGCATCCCAACTGCCTTCGCTGACCACGCTTGGCATTATTGAAAAGATGGCAGGGGAAGGAGATGTAAGTGCTGAAGCTGCGCAGGCGATGGTGAAAACAAGTATTAGCCTCATCGGCGCTTATCCGGAGGTGGTACGCGAAAAACTCGAAGGCCTTATTACACAGGGCACGCTTTCAGAAGCATTGGCAGGCGAAGCGAAACAGGCGCTGGATTTCATGAACCGCTTTGATGGGCATATCATGTCGTGGGCGGTGACAGGCCCCTACCATGAGGTAAATGTCTCCGCTGATTCGTTGTTCAGCCACGAATTCCCCCCGGAAATAGACGCAGACAACGCGGACTGGCGCATTATGCGCGTGCTGCCCGACGCCAATCCCGCCTTTGCCATTGAACTTGACCGTGTTTTTGGCGGCGAAGACCGTGTCGTTTTCCTGCGTACCAAAATAACTGCGCCCGAAGCAACCGAAGCAGTGCTGGAGATGGGAACTAATGACGGATGCCGTGTCTGGTGGAACGGCACACTCATTCATGCCCTGAATATCGGACGGCCATTAACCCCCGGTGAAGACGAACTGCCGGTGCAACTGGCAGCAGGCGAAAACGAGCTGATGATCGCCGTATTCCAGCAGGGCGGCGCCTGGGGTGCAACAGCACGGCTTGTAGGAAAAGACGGACAACCGGTAACAGGTCTGGAGTACCGTCCTGCAGTAAACGAATAAACCCTATGGGAGTTATGAGAATTATGGGAGATATGGGTTTGCTCAATGATGGCTATTCCTAATATCTGTCTTATCCGTCCCATAAGTCCCATTCTTCTCATAACTCCCATAAACTAAACCAATAAATTATGAGTCCTATAGAAAATATCATTGTTGAACGATGCACAGCCTCCGGCTGTTCCATTGCCGTTGCGGAATCCTGTACAGGCGGACTGATTGCCCATCGTATCACCAATGTGTCCGGCGCTTCCGCTGCCTTCAAGGGCAGTGTGGTGGCCTATGCCAATGAGATTAAAATGCGTCTGCTGGGTGTGCCCGAAGAGGCACTGGCACGCTGCGGCGCCGTAAGTGAACCGGTGGCACTTGCCATGGCGGAAGGGGTGCGCACCGCAATGAATGCAGACTTCAGCGCTGCGGTGACCGGCATTGCCGGCCCGGGTGGCGGCACCGAAGAGAAGCCTGTGGGCACGGTGTATATTGCAGTTGCAGGCTCGTCCGGGGCACGGGCGTACCTGCACCATTTTACCGGAAACAGAAGCGATATCAAGGTGCAGACCGCTGAAATGGCCTTGTCCCGTCTGCTGGAATTATTGGAAGTATCATGAGCAACGATTTTGTCCATTTACATGTACATTCGCATTATAGCCTGCTGGACGGCTTGACCAAGCCTGAGCCGCTGCTGAAAAAGTGCGCTGAATACGGTATGGATGCCTGTGCACTGACCGACCACGGTAATTTGTTCGGCCTGCTGGAATTTTATACGAAGGCGGAGAAGTATGGCGTAAAACCCATTCTGGGTTGTGAGGTTTATGTATCGCCCACCGATCGCTTTGACAAATCGGGAAAGAGTTCCAAGGAAGCCAGCAATCATTTGCTGCTGCTCTGCGAGAATGAAACGGGCTACCATAACCTCTGCAAACTGAGTTCCCTTGCGCATCTTGAGGGCTGGCATTACAAGCCGCGGGTGGACGCGGCGCTTTTGGAAGAATACAAGGAGGGTTTGATTGCGTGCAGTGCCTGTTTGAACGGACGTATTCCCTCGCTGTTGCTCGCGAACAAATATGACGAAGCTGAACAGGCTCTGGATCAGTACATAGGAATCTTCGGGCGGGATAATTTCTGCATCGAAATGATGAACCACGGGATGCCCGAGGAGGAAAAGGTCAATCCCTTGCTTTGGGAACTTGCCGAGAAATATAAACTCACGGCCATTGCCACCAACGACTCCCATTACTTGGAACGGGAAGACGCGGAAGCGCATGAAGTGCTGCTTTGTTTGCAAACCAAGAAGAACATGGACGATCCGGGGCGAATGCGTTTCCCGAATGACGAGTTCTATTTTCGGACGCAGGAAGACATGAGGGGCCGTTTCGCACGCTGGCCGGAAGCGGTCACCAATACGAAACGCATCGCAGAGCGCTGCAACGCCACCATTCCCATGGACCTTGGCCTCATTCCAAACTATCCGGTTCCGGAAGGCTACACGCAGGAATCCTATCTTTGGGAACTTGTGAACGAAGGATTAGAAAAGCGCTACGGCACACCATTGCCCCAAGTGGTGATGGAACGTGTTCAGTACGAGATGGGCGTGATTGTACGTATGAAATTTGTGGACTATTTCCTGGTGGTGTGGGATTTGGTTCATTTTGCCCGAAAAGCAGGCATACCCGTGGGTCCGGGACGCGGTTCAGGCGCTGGATGCCTGGTGGCGTATGCCCTGTGGATCACAAACCTCGATCCCATCCACTACAACCTGCTCTTTGAGCGTTTTCTGAATCCGGAACGGGTTAGCATGCCGGACTTCGATGTGGATTTCTGCATCCGCAACCGGGATAAACTCATCGATTATTCGCGCCAAAAATATGGCGCAGAGTGCGTCAGCCAGATCGGTACTTTTGGGCGCATGCTCGCAAAAAATGTGGTGCGAAATGTGGCGCGAACTCTGGGTATGCCTGTGTACGAAGCGAACCGCATTGCCACGCTTATCCCCAACGAACTGAATATTACCCTAGAGAAGGCTGCTGAAAAAGAACCGGAACTCAGGCGGCTTATAGAGGATGAAAAGCATATCGCCCGTTTGTGGCAGCTGGCGTTGCGCCTTGAAGGCACCATCAACAGTTATGGTACCCATGCGGCGGGCGTGGTGCTGTGCGATCACCCGCTTACAGACCATATTGCCTTGTTCAAGGCCGCCAATTCTGACATTGTCACCACCCAGACCGAGATGAAGGGGGTCGAGCAAATCGGCTTGCTGAAAATGGACATCCTCGGCCTGCGCACCCTGACTATGATCAGCGATGCTGTGAAAATGATAAAGAAGAACCGTGGTATTGATATTGATATTGACGGTATCCCGCTGGATGATGAAAAAACCTATGATTTGCTTCGCAGCGGCCAGACCTTTGGTGTGTTTCAACTGGAAAGTTCGGGGATGCGCGAACTTTCAAAACGCATCGGACTGGAGAACGTGGAGGAGATTTGCGCGCTGGTGGCGTTGTACCGGCCCGGACCAATGGAATATCTGGACACCTACATTAACAACAAGAAAGCGCCCGAAAAGGTTGTCTATGATCCGGCCTTTATCAAGCCTGTGTTGGAGGAAACCTATGGCATTTGTCTTTACCAGGAGCAGGTCATGCAGCTTGTGCAAAAGTGCGGCGGCTTCAGCCTGGGACGTGCCGATCTGGTGCGCCGCGCCATGGGCAAGAAGAATCAGAAACTGCTTGATGAACAGAAGATTGATTTTGTAAAAGGGTGCGCCGAACATAATATCAGTCAGGAACTTGCTAATGACCTGTGGCGCCGCATCGAAACCTTTGCCGGATATGGCTTTAATAAATCCCACAGCATGGCTTACGCCGTTGTTGCCTACCAGACCGCTTACCTGAAAGCTAATTATACGGAAGAATTTTTGTGCGCCCTCCTATCAAGCATGTCCGGTGACCTGAAGAAGATTGCATTGTACATTGCGGAATGCCGAAATCTGGATGTGGCGATTCTCCCGCCGGACATCAACCATAGTGAAGCGGATTTCTGTGTGGAAAATAATTCCATCCGCTTCGGTCTTAGCGCCATCAAAAACGTGGGTGAAGGCCCCTGTCAGGCCATCGTTGAGGAGCGCCAGAAGAACGGGCCCTATAAGGATGTCTTTGATTTTTGCGGACGGCTCAGCGGCCAAGCCATTAACAGCCGAACCGTGGAGAGCCTGAACAAGGCAGGGGCATTTCTGGGTACGGGCTGGAACCGCCGACAGGTGGCAGAAGTGGCGGAACAGGCCATCAGCGCAGGGCAGGTGCTGCAGCGGGAACGCGCCGCAGGCCAGACATCACTGTTTGATCTTGCCGAAGCGGGCGATGAGTTTGAAATGGGCATGGATAAGCCCCACCTGCCTGAATGGCCTGAACATGAGCTGCTCGCCTACGAAAAGGAAACCACAGGCCTCTATGTTACGGGGCATCCACTTAATAATTATGAAAGCATGATCCGACGCTACAGCACGCTGGACCTGGCAACGCTCGATGAATACAAGGAAGGTGACGAGGCCAACGTGTGCGGCATGATCACCGAGGCGAAAAAGCACTACAACCGCAAGGGCGATGCCATGGCGTTTTTGACCCTGGAAACCATGCAGGGCCCTTGTGAAATGACGGTGTTTAGCGACTTGTATGAACAGAAAAAGAATCTGCTCGAACAGGATTTTATTATCACCTGCTGTGTGCGCGTCAATGTACGGGACGACAAGAATACCCTGGTTGTTACCAACCTGATTGCCATTGACGAAACCGAAGCGGCATTGACCAAAGCCGTGCATATTCGTTTGAACCCCCAGCAACAGGAAGAAACGTTGGTACATAACCTTGCGCTGCTGCTCGGTAGCGCCCAAGGCGCCTGCGATGTCTATCTCCATTGCGCCCGCGCCGGACAGAAAGACGTCGTGGTGCATGCCACCAGTGCCTGTCGCGTCGCACCCTCGCCGCAACTGACAAACGAGGTGGAAAAGTTGCTGGGGGAAAATACTTTGTTTCTATCTGCAGGTATGGGATTTCCTTCGCACCAGCCCAAGCGCACTTTCGAGGAGAGCGGTGGCCAGCGCTGGCGCGGCGGAAAACGTTCCTACAACTGATGTGCGTGTAACATTATAGATTCCGGTATTTTCCGGGCAGGACTATACCTTTGTGGAAGTGCTTTATGCGGACATAGTCCTGTAGCAACAATCGCAGCAACTGTGCAACTGCCCAAAAAAAACGGAATGACGTCGTTGGTTTTTTCCTCAGGACTTATCGTGATAACGCCATAAGGAATCCCTAAAAATGGGCCAGGACTCGTAGGTGAGAGTAGGAAGCCGGATACTATTTGCCAAGGCCTACGAAATTCTTGATCATGGTTTTGCCGTGGGGGGTAAGGATGCTTTCGGGATGGAACTGCACGCCCCAGATGGGGTATTCTTTGTGTGCAACGGCCATGATCACGCCGTCGGTGGTCTTTGCGGTGACCTCCAGGCAGTCAGGGCAGGTCTCGGGTTTAATAACTAGGGAATGGTAGCGTGTGGCAGTGAAGGGAGTGGGCACATCCTTGAAGAAAGGGTTGCCGTTATGGGTGATCTCGCTGATCTTGCCGTGCATGATCACGTCGGCACGGACCACGTCGCCGCCGAATACGGCGCCGATGCTCTGGTGACCGAGGCACACGCCGAGCGTTGGGATTTTTGGCCCAAGTTTGCGGATGACTTCCATGGAAATACCCGCCTCGAAGGGCGTACAGGGGCCGGGTGAAACGACGATGCGGTCGGGTGCAAGCGCTTCCAGTTCTTCCACCGTGATCTTGTCATTGCGAAACACGCGCACGTCATTATCAAACTCGCCGAAATACTGCACCAGGTTATAGGTAAACGAATCGTAGTTGTCAACGATTATCATCATGATTCCAACCCTTTCTCAGCGAATTCCACTGCCTTCATCAAAGCCTTTGCCTTGTTAACCGTTTCTTCAAATTCACGATCCGGGTCGCTGTCGTACACGATGCCAGCGCCTGCCTGCACATAGGCGTATCCGTCCTTCACTATCATGGTGCGGATAAGGATGCACGTATCCATGTCGCCAGAGTAAGAAATGTAACCGCAGCCGCCCGCATAGGGGCCGCGTCGCTCCGGTTCCAACTCGTCAATGATTTGCATGGCGCGAATTTTCGGCGCGCCACTGACGGTACCCATGGGAAAGGTGGCTTCCAGTGCGTCGTAAGCGGTGCATTCAGGCTTCATTCTGCCCGCCACTTCGCTCACAATGTGCATGACATGTGAGTAACGTTCAATGACCATGAGTTTATTCTGCACAGGTGCAACGGTGCCGGGGATGCTTACGCGTCCGATGTCGTTGCGGCCCAGGTCTACCAGCATGATGTGTTCGGCAACCTCTTTCGTGTCGGCAAGCAGTTCCTCTTCCAACGCAATGTCTTCTTCGGGTGTGTCGCCGCGCTTGCGCGTTCCAGCGATGGGTCGTACCATGCACGTGCCGTTCTTCACTTGGGTCATCACTTCGGGACTGGACCCGACCAGCGCGAAATCGGGAAATTGCAGTAGCAGCATGTAGGGCGACGGATTGATACAGCGCAGGGCGCGGTACAGCGTAACCGGGCCTACACCCACTTCACGTTTGAACCGCTGGGACAGCACCACCTGGAAGATGTCACCTGCACAGATATATTCACGTGCCTTGCGCACGGCATCGCAGAAGGCTTCCCGTGTAAAATTGGATTCGATCTGCGGTTCTTCGGGTGCGCTGTGGAGGCGTTCAGTTGCTACCACCAGCGGCCCGCGTAGTTTCCGCTCAATCTCGTGAATCTTGCGCAGTGCTTCGTTATACACCGCATCGGGGTGATCAGTCAAATGGGCATTGGATACAATCTTGATCTTGTTATTGACGTGATCAAAAATCAGGATGGTGTCCGTAATCATGTAATACAGGTCGGGCAGTTCAAGTGTGTCGGGATTGTTATCCGGCAACTCCTCGAAATGGCGCACCTGATCGTACGATACATAGCCAACGGCGCCGCCATGAAATGCAGGCAATCCTGGCACAGGAACCGGTGTATACTGGCGCATGAAATCGCGCAGTTCTTCGAGGGGGTTCGCTGCGGTGAAGGTGCGCTCCACACCATTTTCGATAATCACGCCTTCGTGGCCTTTGGAACGAAACACGATGGAGGGGTTTGCGCCGATAAAGGAATACTGTCCAATGGTGTCGGCTTTCTCCACGCTCTCGAGCAGGAAGGCATAAGAGGCGTTACGCGCAAGCTTCAGATAAGCGGTAACCGGGGTTTCGAGGTCGGCAAGAATTTCCTTATACACTGGCACTACAGCATTTTCACAGGCCAGTGAACGGAATTCGTCAAGGGACGGAAAAAACATGGTGAAGACTCCTTGTTAAGTAACGTAACAGAACAACACAAACAGAATGGGTTTCCGGATCAGTTGCATCCGGTGTAGGCACAGCGACACCATCGTCGCCATCGCTCATGTTGTTCGAGTCTTGTCATGTATACTTCCTGTAATTCTTTTTTCCTCGTCCCCAAACTCAATTTTGGGAACGAGGAAATATATTGGGCACTAGGATCGCACAGGGACGCCATGTTTTGCAAGATATTCCCTGGCTTGGGTGATGGTGTACTCCTGATAATGGAAAATGGAGGCCGCCAGTGCCGCGTCTGCACCGCCTTCCTGCAGCGCCGCGCGCAGGTGTTCTAAATTGCCTGCGCCGCCGCTGGCAATCACGGGGATGCTGACTGCATCGGCAACAGCCCGCGTCAGTTCGATGTCGTACCCGTCTTTAGTACCATCGCAATCCATGGCGGTCAGCAGTATTTCGCCTGCGCCGCGTTTTTCTGCTTCTCGCGCCCAGGCAACTGGTTCAAGGGGCGTGGGCCGCCCACCGTCGCGTCCACCGTGGCTGCGTACATAATACCCCTCACCTTCTCCGGGCGCGTATTTCATGGCGTCAATGGCCACCACAATGCACTGCGCCCCAAAACGGTCTGAAGCTTCGGTGATAAACGCCGGGTTTTCGATGGCAGGGGTATTAATGGAAACCTTGTCCGCTCCAGCGTTCAACATGCGTCGAATGTCGTCCATGGTGCGTATGCCGCCGCCGACACACAAGGGCATGAATACCTGTTCGGCGGTGCGGCGCACCACATCTACCATGGTGTCGCGATTATCTGTTGAAGCGCGTATATCCAGAAATACGATTTCGTCGGCCTTTTCTTCATCGTAGCGCCGGGCAATTTCAACAGGATCGCCTGCATCGCGCAGGCCGAGGAACTTAACGCCTTTCACCACGCGGCCATCTGCCACGTCCAGACAGGGTATGATTCGTTTTGCTAACATGGGTTGTACACTTTCGATACCTGAAACAATCTTATTGCATAATGGTAGTTTGAGGGGGTCAGGCGTTGGGATATTCTTCCGGTTCCACGTCCAAATCCTCCTGATCGTCGTTTAACTCGTCGGGGACAGGTTCCGGCAGATCTTCATGCTTCCAGGGTTCTGCCTGCAACACATTGACCTCTACAGAGTCCGGGGTTTTTTCGTCATCATAGGCGGCTGCGTCGGCGATGTCTGCGTCGGCGGCTTCGTCCGTGGTGATTTCGCCCTCTTCGTTGATCTTTGGTGCAGGCGGCAGGTCTTCGTCGTCATCGGCAAGAGGCGGCAAGTCTATGCCGTGCAGGGTCTCCGACATTTCAGCATCAGGTTCTTCATAGTTATATCCCGGCGTAACAGGCGCCTTTTCGGCCAGCACATCCGGTTCTTCTGCCGCCTCTGGCACATCAACATCCTGATCGTCCTCTCCGTCCTCCACCGGTTCTTCCGCTTCCGCGTCCTCTACTTCCTCTGGTGATTCACGTTCCTGTTCTGGCGTGACCGTTTCTGCTGCTGCTGCTTCCTCTGGTGCCGCATCTTCCTGTGGCTGCTCCTCGGGCTGGTTTGTTGCAGGCGCCTTACTCGCGTCATCTGTTGACGCTGGTGTTGCCTCTGCTTCAGTTGGGGCAGCAGCCTCTTGCGACTGGCGCAACGCAAGCTGTTCGCGAACTTGTTTTCCTGTGGCGGTGGCATCCAGATGAATGCCGGAGACATTGACCTGAACCGCAGTGAGGTCTTCAAGTCCCAATAGATTACGCGCTGTGGAAGAAATGCATTCCGCTACGATCTTCGCGCAATGCCTGGCACCCAGTGCGGCACAATTTTTCAGCACTACGTCGGCGGTAATCAGGGCGCGTTTCCCGTCTTTGTCCGGGCGCACCTGTAGTTTAATGGAATAGACCTCCGGCATACGGCGCATCATTTTCAGCAGCACCTGTTGGACCGGCTTCAATTGCAGGACAATATCCCCATTTGCGCCTTTGAACGTAATGGTGCCGCCCTTTCTGGAAGGCATCTTGGGGAGAAAGCCATAGAGGCCCACCAGCACAAGCAATATGCCTGCTATAATACCGGGCATTCGCAGATTTAGGGCGCCGTCTTCCTGAACAGGCCAGTTGTCAAGCACGTATCCCTGCGCCTGCTGCATGTACTCCACATCAAGCACAAGGCCCAGCATGTACACGCCGCCCAACAGCACCAACAGGCACACAAGTTTCATGGTTGCCAGTTTCATAATTTTATTCCTTAGGTTCGCACACGCCAACAACACCGCATCATCTGATAGTTGCAGAGCAGGCCATGCCAGACGATCTATCCTATCACAAAACAGCAGTGCGCTGCGATTTACATGGCATAAAACCCGCCGTCCACCACCAGTTCTGCGCCATTGCAGAAGGAAGATTCATCAGACGCAAAATACAGGGCCGCGTTGGCGATATCCCTTGCCACCCCTATACGACGCACCGGAATGCAGCCTGCTATCCGTTGCTTGGCACCATCATCCAGATAGGGCGCCTGCAAGGGCGTGTCAATCATACCGGGGTGAATAATGTTTGTGCGGATATTATCGGGGCCAAACTGCACCGCCAGCGATTTGGTTAGCGAAATGAGCGCGCCTTTGGCGCAGGTGTAGGAGTCCTGCGCCAATTCAAACCCTGCCAGTGCGGATATGGAGCCGATGAGGATGATGGAACCGCCGCCGTTTTTCTGCAGCACGGGAATGCCATGTTTTGTCAGAAAAAAAGCGCCCTTCAGGTTAATCGCCTGCACCGTGTCCCAGTTTTCCTCCGTCGTTTCAATGACAGAACGATCACGGTCTTTCCAGAGCGCTCCTGCATTGGCATAGAGAATGTCCAGTTTCCTAAATTTCTCCACGCCTGCTGCCACTGCCTGCTTGATGTCAGCCTCTTTGGAAACATCGCAATGTACTGCCAGCGCTTCGCCGCCTGCCTCTTCCACCAGCGCGACAGTTTCAGTCATGGCCGCTTCATTAATGTCGCACGCCACAATACGTGCGCCTTCTTTGGCAAACAATAGGGACGCTTCACGCCCCATGCCCATACCCGCGCCCGTTATGATGGCCACTTTATTTTCTAAACGCATACTCTTGTTCCTTTGGGGCCCTGTGTCCCTGTTTTTACTTGTTAAAAAAGTTTCAATAACGCTAATGTAACTTACTCTATAACGCCCACAATTCCGATTTTTCCTTGTCGCACAAATCAAAAAAACGTATGTCATCACCCTTCTTGTGGTACGGCCAACCTGCGGGCGTTATAGAATGTCTCTGAAATACTACTACTATGCAGCCCATACAGGCAAACTGAAACCGTCTGACGGCATTCACTCACCCTACAGAGTAGATTCTGGTTTTTGATGGTAGCATTTTCGCAAATTCAACTTCTTGATTTTGCAACTACTTTTTGACACGCGCCCTTATTTTCACACAGTTTCCTTTTTGATTTGTTAGAGGCTTCTGCGGTATTGTACCAGACATAAGTATACGCATTGCGATGGTTTCCCGGGCAGTTGCTTTTTTCGCACAGGAAATATCAAGGGGTGTTATATCGCTTTGATGTCTTTTCCTGTTGCAATCCGATATGTGAAAGCAGGTGTCATCCTCGCAGTGCGCTTCCCCCCTGGTAGCAGTAGCACGTTTTTTAACTACGGAGATAGGTATTATGCCAAAGGTACTTGTATTGGATGGATTAAGCGAAGAAGGTGTTGAACTTTTTCGTCAGGCAGGCATTGAGACTGATGTGAAGCCGCCGCAAAAACCCGCTGAATTGGCCGCTATCATTAACGATTACGACGGTCTGGTTGTGCGCAGTGCCACCAAAGTGACCGCAGAAGCGTTGGAAGGCGCTACGCGGCTCAAGGTCATTGGACGCGCTGGCGTGGGAACAGATAATATAGACAAGGCCGCCGCCACGAAGAAGGGTATTGTGGTTATGAACACGCCCGGCGGCAATACCATCTCCACCTGCGAACATGCCTTTGCCCTTATGCTTTCCCTGTGTCGCAATATCCCCCAAGCCCACCAGTCCATGCAGGAAGGACGCTGGGATCGGAAGAAATTTATGGGAACGGAATTGTGCGGCAAAACGCTGGGCATCGTCGGTGTTGGACGCATCGGCGGATCGCTTGCCAAGCGGGCAAAGGCTTTTGAAATGCGCGTGCTTGCTTTTGATCCCATTTTGAGCGCATTGAAGGCAGAAAGCCTTGGTGTGGAACTGGTCACTCTGGAAGAACTTATTGGGCAGTCCGATTTCATTTCCATTCATGCGCCCAAATCTGACAAGACGAACAATATGATTACCGCTGAGGCGTTCAAAAAGATGAAGCCCAATTGCCGCATCATCAACACTGCCCGCGGTGGTATTGTCAATGAACAGGATTTGGCCGAGGCACTGAAGAGCAAAACCATCGCCGGTGCGGCGTTGGACGTGTATACCAGTGAACCTTTCGAAAACAACCCTTTCATCGGTCTGGACGACATTATCACGACACCCCATCTTGCTGCTTCCACGGACGAGGCGCAGCTGACGGTGGCTGTGGATGTGGCACAGCAAATGGTGGATTTTCTCAAGACCGGTGCTATTGTGAATGCGGTAAATGTGCCGAGTTTGGACAGTGAAACCCGAATGACCCTGCAGCCGCTGTTGTATTTGGCGGAACGTATCGGTCTATTTCAGTCGCTTTTTGTCACAGGTCGTCCCAAATCCATCGAAATTGAGTATTTGGGTGATTTAGGTGTTGCCGACACCTACCCCGTTACCGCTGCCGTTATCTGTGGATTCCTCACCCCCATGGTGGAAACGGTCAACATGGTGAGCGCCCCTTCCCAATTGCAGGATCGCGGTGTTGAAGTCAGTGAAAAGCGTGGTGCTGCCGCATCCAGTTACGCTTTTGAAATCAATGTTACGGTGGCAACGGATAAAGAAACGCGCAGCGTGCGCGGTACGTTGTTCAACCGCACGGATCCGCGTATTTGCACCATTGACGGCATGCGCGTGGATGCGAAACCGGAAGGGTACATGCTGGTGTGCATGAATGAAGACAAGCCGCTTATCATAGGCCGCATGTGTACCGCCATTGGCGAGGCAGGCGTTAACATCGCCAACCTTATGCTGGGGCGAGATGGACGCGGTGGTCACGCCATGACCGTGCTGAATCTGGATGCACCATTAAGTGAAGAGGTGCTGGCCAAGTGCAGACAGGTGGACCATGTGAAGGAAGTGCGCCTGGTATCGCTTCCTGAATCGCACAGCACGGAATAGAAGGAAAACACCAACAGACTGTTATGACTGTGTTATACTTTTAATGGGCTTACCGCACACCATGCGGGTAGCGTTCGTTTCGTTAATTTATGGCTTAACTTACGGGATAAAGCATGAAAAAGAAAACAACCAAAACGTATGCAGATATAAAGGTGGATATCAGCCGTGCAAAGGCGTCTGCAGTAGGCGCAGCACATGGAATAACCCCGGCAGAATTGCGTGAGATTGAGCCGCGTGTTCTCGCAGCGCACAAAATTCTACGCCAGGAACGGCGCGAGGCCACTTACGGTTTTTATGACCTGTACAAGGATAAGGCGACATTCAAGGCCGTGCAGGAAACTGCAGCCCGTTTTGCCGCTTTCGGATATGAGAACTTTGTGGTGCTTGGCATTGGGGGTTCTGCTCTCGGGATCACCGCGCTGCAGACCGCATTGCGTCCTGCCTATCACAATCTGATGTCCCGTCGCGGACGCAAGGGGCTGCCGCGCCTGTTTGTGATGGACAACATTGATCCGGAAACATTTCGCGCCATGATGCGGCAGTGTCCGCCGGGCAAGACCCTGTACAATGTGATTTCAAAGTCAGGCGGCACTGCGGAAACCATTTCCCAGTTGATGATTGTTGTGGATGCAATTGAAAAGAAAGTTGGGAAAGACGCAGTAAAAGACCACCTGGTGGTTACCACCAGTCCCAAAGGAAAGAATGCGCCCAAGAGCCTGTTGCACCCTGTGGCGAAGGCGTACAAACTGCAGTCCTTTGAAATACCCCTGAACGTGGGCGGCCGTTTTTCGGTGTTTTCTCCTGTAGGCATGTTTCCCGCCGCCATGCTCGGTATGGACCTGGATGCCATGGTGGCCGGTTGCGCAGCCATAGACAAGCAGTGTTCCAAAGCGTCGTTGGCGGAGAATCCCGCCTACCTGCGTGCTGCCGTCCAATATCTCATGGATACGAAAAAGGGTAAGTGCATGTCCGTGATGATGCCCTATGCGGATGGTCTGCGTGATGTAGCGGACTGGTACCGGCAGTTGTGGGCGGAGAGTTTGGGCAAGCGCATGAGCCTCGATGGCGAAGAAGTCTACGCCGGGCAGACCCCCATCAAGGCGCTGGGCGCTACTGACCAGCATTCCCAGGTGCAGCTGTACCGGGAAGGACCGAATGACAAAATTTTTAACATTCTCGAAGTGCGGCGTTTTGCAACTTCGCTGCGCATTCCTGATGTATTGCCCGAAGTCGAAGGGCTGGATTACCTGCGTGGGGCGACCATGAACAAACTGATGGCGGCGGAATTGCGTGGTACGCTGGATGCACTGAAAAAAAGCGGGCGGCCTGCCATCCGCATTGTGTTGCCCCAATTGAATGCCTATACCCTGGCGCAGGTGCTGTACATGCTCGAAGTGGAAACGGCCATGGCGGGCAGACTTTACAATGTGAACACCTTTGATCAGCCCGGTGTTGAAGAAGGCAAACAGATTGCCAGGAAACTTATGGGAGGCGGCGGGTGATTTCGCAGCCGGTTCGCAAACAGACTGCAACGTGTCCCTATGATTTTACATGGGCGCGGCGTATTCGACACGCCTTCCGGTTGCTGGTTATTCTGGTGTTCGTGTTTACCTTTGCGCTTTGGTTTTCCGAAAGTTATTTGACCTACGATCGCAGCGAGACCCAATACCGCATGTCGTTGACCTTGTATCCCGCCCAGGCACGGCCCATTTTGCGCACGGTGGTGCGACGGGAAACCGAACAGAGCGATATCGTTTCTTCCCGCTATCTGGAAGCGCTGGCACAGGTGGAAGAGAAGGACAAGGTGCTTGCGAACTACGATCTGGCGTATAAGGCAAATCCGCGCAACGCGGAACTGATTATGAATTACGGCAGTGTGCTGTATCAGGACGGACAATACGAAGAGGCACGTGAGCGTTTCCGCGAAGCAGGCGTCAATCCGCCGCGAAATATTTTGCCCCGCTATCTGGAGGCTGCTGCTTTGGCTGCCGGCATGGATGCAGAGGATGATCTGAGCGATGTTATTGCCTTGCTTACCCGCGCCAATGCCTCGGAAGACCCCGTGCTCTTTCCTGAACCACTATGGCACGAAAGTTTGCCCACGCAAGGGCAACGCTACCTGGAACAACGCTGTGATATTGCCCGAAGGCTTATGGCGCCCCTGATGGAATGTACGGTAACGCTGTGCGCGCGCGCCCGGGAGACCATCAAAAAAGGGGAACCCCGCGACTGGGACAGCTGGCTTGCCGCCATTACCGTCATGGGCGAACGCCTTATGGGTAACGGGCAGCAGGATTCTCCCGCAACTGTACCGCAGATCATTACATCGCTGCAGATACAGGAAGAAGCAACCAAAGTGCGCGCGGCGATCTCCAAATTATATGGTGGTGTGGTGTCGCCGGAGTTGAACGATAAGTTGCTGCGTATGCAGGGGGCGTTGAAAGGATTGCGCGAATTTCAAGCGAACTATCAACAAATGCTTAACGCTCAGGTGTATCGTCTGTTTCTGCCTTTGGCGCTCCTGTTGGAGACTGCTTTTGCCTTCCTGGTTTTCTATGCGATTGGCTGGTTTCTGCATTACCTCGGTGCGGGAGGTAAAAGCGCCCGTGCCGTGCCCCATATCTGGATAGGCAAGGTGGTGCCTGTGGTGGGATTAACCCTGATGCTGGCAGCATTGCTGGCGCTTATGGTGGCACACAATACCTCGACACAAACGCCGTGGGAGGAGATTATTCCCGTCGCGTGGCGCTGGATACTGGGTATCATGCTTGCCGTGGGGCTTGCGTATCCCCTGCTGCTTGCCAGGAGTTCGCGCATGTATGAACGGATTTCGGCGGGCATGTCTCATGAAGCCAATGATACGGCACAACCAGACAGGAAAAACCCCTTCACGCCAAGGCACTACCTGGGCATTTACGGATGTCTGCTCCGGCGTTACATGGGCATCCTGTGTGGTGGCCTGGTTATCACCCTGTGTTTATGGCTACTCCTATATCAGATTGCCTTTGAAGTTTATCCCTTCCAGTTGCAACTCATCTCCAGTAGTGTCAACATGGAAACCGACGTGCTTATCGAAGAAATCCGGCAGTACCTCGCTGCGCCATAAGCCTGTCACCATAAGCCTGTCACCATAAGCCTGTCACCATAAGCCTGTCACCATAAGCCTGTC
>CAZBNU010000029.1:18235-29466 GCA_964493075.1 uncultured Nitrospirales bacterium
ACCATAAACACTATACACGTCATTCCGGTTTTATTTTCTGATGGACATCAGAAAATAAAAGACCGGAATCCATAAATGCCAGCAAAACCTACGGCTTGCTGGCTCTGCCTGCGTAGGGAATCTTTGTTGCTTCCAGATTGTTTGCTTTTCCTGTATGACCACCGGTATACTTTTGTGTCGTTACAAACTCCCAAAATAAGGTATTTTCAGCATGAAAAAGAAAATAGTAATCGTTATCATATTAGGTGTATTGGCTGGGCTCGCAGCACCAGTGTCCAATTTGTTTATACCGCTTCCCGCGAGTCGTCTGGCGTCTATTAACACAGACGATCCCCTGTTGGCGGACACCTTGGCAATACTGGAAACCAAGTGCATTCACTGCCATACCAGCGAAGTGCAATTGCCGTGGTATGGTAAGTTCCCCATTGGGGGCAAACTTATTGAACATGACATTCTGGTGGGTATGAAGCACGCGGATTATATCCGTGATTTCTTCCCGAAAACCCCTGCGCCTGTATCCGAAGTATCGTTGGCAAAATTGGAGTATGTGGTGCAGCAGGGTTCCATGCCTCCGCCGCCTTACCTGCTGATGCACTGGAACCATTTCCTGTCTGCTTCGGACAAGGAAACCCTTACAAAATGGGTACAACAGGAACGAATCACCCATCATGCCACGCCGGGAAATCCGCCTGAAGTAATGCAGCGTGGTTTGCAGCCCTTACCGGAATCTGTGGAGGAGGATGCGGCTAAAGTGGCCTTGGGCGACAAACTGTTTCATGATGTGCGTCTGTCGAAGGATGACACGATTTCCTGTGCCTCCTGTCACGATCTTGCCAAGGGCGGTACAGACCAATTGCAGTTTTCTGTGGGCGTAGACGGCGCAGTAGGTGATATTAACGCGCCGACGGTGTTTAATTCCGAGTACCAGTTCATGCAGTTCTGGGACGGACGCGCCGCCGACCTCGCGGAACAGGCGGACGGACCGGTAACCAATCCTATTGAGATGGCGTCGAATTGGGAAGAGGTTACGGGAAAACTGAATCAGGACCCGGCGATTACCCAGGAATTCCTGGCAGTGTATCCCGACGGATATAAGAAAGAAAACTTTGTGGACGCTATTGCAGCATTCGAGCGCACGCTGATTACGCCATCCCCCTTTGACGCCTTCCTGAAAGGGGATGGAGATGCACTGACCGCGAAACAGAAGGAAGGCTACCAGTTGTTTGAGGACTTCGGCTGCGCCACCTGTCATACGGGTGTAGCATTGGGCGGCAAGTCCTTCGAACTGATGGGGCTGCGTGGCGACTATTTCGGTGAACGCGGCGATGTCATCAAGCGCGATTATGGCCGGTATAATGTGACCGAAGATGAATACGACCGGTTCCGGCTGAAAGTGCCTACACTGCGCAACATCGAAGTGACCTTCCCGTACCTCCATGACGGCACAGCGGAGACCCTGGAAGAAGTAACAGAAATCATGATGACCTATCAGGTAGGCAAAGAAGCCACCCCTGCACAAATTGAAGCCCTCGTGGCGTTTATGAAATCGCTGACGGGTTCTTTCCGGGGTGCGCAACTGCAGTAGAGAAATTATGGTAAGAATGAGACTTATGGGACAAATGGGACTTATGGGCAGAAGTTCCCATAGGTCTCACTGGTCTCATGAGTCTCATTAATGGTAAATCCTGCGCTTGCTGCGATGCGATATCAACCGGAAGCGAACTTCTCTGCGGATTCCACCACTACCACACCGTTTGGGGTGACCCGGAATCGTTTGGCGTCTTCTTCGAGGTTGTAGCCGATGACGGTGTGCTCCGGAATTTCGATATTCTTTTCGATGATGGCGTTGCGGATGTGACAGTGCCTGCCGATGCGGCACCCATTGAACAGGATAGATTCCTGCACGTGTGCGTAGGAGTTGACGCGCACCATGGGACTAAGCACACAACGGTCCACCATGCCGCCGCTGACGATACATCCGGGGCTGACGATGGAGTCCACTGCCACGCCGAAGCGGTTGCCTACCTCGGCAAACACAAATTTTGCGGGCGGCAGGGTGGGCAGATTGGTTCGCATGGGCCAGGAGCGGTCGTACAGGTTGAACTGGGGGTCTACACTGACCAGGTCCATGTTCGCTTCCCAGTAGGTGTCCAGCGTACCCACGTCGCGCCAGTATTTGGCTTCCTTTTTGTTTTCATCCTCGAATTTATAGGCATATACACTGGCGTCATTTTCAACCATTCGCGGAATAATGTCTTTGCCAAAATCGTGGCTGCTGCTGGCCATGTCTGCATCTGCCGTCACCATTTCGCGCAACACATCCACGTTGAACACATAAATGCCCATGGAAGCCAGGGCACGGTCCGGATCGTCCGGCAACGTCTTTGGTTCTTCCGGTTTTTCCTGAAAGCCTATTACTCGGTTTGTGGAATCAATTTCAAAAACGCCAAAACGTTTTGCGTCTTCAATGGGTACTTCGAGAGAGGCTATGGTCAGATCGGCGCCTGCTTCGCGATGGGCATGCACCATTTTCTGGTAGTTCATTTTGTAGATGTGATCGCCGCTGACAATCAGCACTTCGCTGGGCTGGGTCTGATTGATGGTATAAAGGTTCTGGTAAATGGCGTCCGCGGTTCCCTGATACCAATTGTTGTTGACGCGCATTTGGGGCGGGATGATTTCGATAAACTCGCCCAGATCGTTATGCATAATATTCCAGCCGCGGTTGACGTGCCGCGCCAGGGAATTTGACTTGTATTGGGTCAACACACATATTCGGCGGCACCGCGAGTTAAAGCAGTTGGACAGGGTGAAATCTATAATCCTATACATGCCGCCGAAAGGCACCGCTGGCTTGGCGCGATTTTTGGTCAGCGGATATAGGCGTTCGCCCATGCCGCCAGCAAGTAATACAGTCAATACGTTGTAAATGTCATAGCCATACATAAATGTCCCTTCCGATTGAAAACCTTTATGCGATCACACGGCGCATCCTCAGCCTTGGCACGGTCTCATACACTATACCATATACAATAACGCAATAAAAGGGGAAGAAGAGAACTTGCTCACAGCATCGCATTACGATTAAACTTGGAAGGAAGACGTTGCGTGGTCCGGAGGGGGGACATTCCTGTCCCCCGAAATCTCGAATACCGAAGATGGCCTCGGATGATTCGGGGGACAGGAATGTCCCCCCTCCGGAGTAGCACGACTTACTTTATCGTTGCATCTAAACTGGGTTGCGGGTAAGGTCCGCGTTAGGAACAAATACGTTATAGAATTGTTTTGAAGGGATGGAGATTTCTGCAATTAAAAGTAAAAAGTACAAGGAAACCGGCAATGAATCGTTGTCGGCGCAAACGTGTGTGTGCTGCATGGGCAGTAATGCCGTCGATTACCTGCGGGGGTTGAAACGCTGTGTGGATTGCGGCCATGTATACGCCGATCTTTCCTGGACGCCGGCGATGTTCAGAAAGTTGTATACGGAGGACTACTTCAAGGGTGGTGAATATGCTGACTACGAAGATGAAGAAGCTGCGCTGCGCCTGAATTTCCGTCGGCGGGTGTGTGAACTTACAGCACGTCATCCGGATGGTGGACGGTTGTGGGAGATAGGCTGTGCCTACGGCTTTTTCTTGAAAGAAGCTGCAGCGCATTTCTCTGTTGCCGGATGTGATGTTGCGGAAGAGGCGGTGCGTTGCGCCAGAGAGAAACAGGACGTACAGGCCCATTGCATGAATTACCTTGAGTATACTGCCGAACAGCCTTTTGATGTGGTCTGCATGTGGGATGTGATCGAGCACCTGCCGGAACCGCACTTGTTCCTGGAAAAAGCCCTGAATGACCTGCGTTCCGGTGGCACCCTGGCGCTGAGCACGGGCGACATCGGTTCACTGTGTGCGCGGCTGCGCGGTACCCGCTGGCGGCAGATACATCCGCCCACCCATGTGCATTACTTCACGCGCCAGTCCATGACCGCCTTACTGGAGCGACTGGGGTACACGGACATCTCTTTTCAGTATCATGCTTTCTGGCGCAACATGGATACGGTGGCCGAAAAAGTATTGGCGGGCGGCCCTCTTTTTCGGGCATTGCACCGCCTTGGTTTGTTACACTTTAACTTTCCCCTGAACCTGTATGATTTGATGACCGTATATGCGCGAAAACCGGAGTGAAGAGTAGAATGTCGTTCAAGCCCGTCCTGTGGAGAATCCTGAAAGTTTCCTTTGTGCCAACGCTGCTGGTACTTGCCACGTTTATCACCTTCAGTTATGTCTATTTCGCAGCAATCGAGGACATGGAAGGCGTGCTGAATATCAGCCGTGCTGTGTGCAATTTTCTGGGTATTGAACTGCCGAAAGACGGGGTGGGCGGCATGTATGACATCTACCGCTACTATTCGCCGCTAACGTTTTTCTTTGACCATTGCATGCACAACGGGGAGTTCCCCACCTGGAACCCGCTGACCTATTGCGGGCTGCCCAACACGGGCAATCCCCAGTCGTTTATTTTTTATCCGCCCAACCTGATCCGATCGCTGCTGACGTTTAATCCGACGCCGGAGCGTTCCAATGTTACGCTGGCGCTTATGATAGCGCTGCATTTCATGTTCATGGCGTTCTGCACCTATCTGCTTGGACGCGCCCATGGGCTTAGCCTGCAGGGCGCACTGACTGCCGCCATCGCCTTTGCCTTCAGTGCGCTCATTGTGCGACGCATGTGCGAGTACCACATTATCACCACCATAGCCTGGCTGCCGCTGCTGCTGCTGCTCATCAAGAAGTGCATTGACACGCGGGAGTTTCCCCTGAAAATGATATTCGCCCTGTGCGGCGCGCTGGTTCTTGGGGTCAGCATACTGGGTGGTTTCCTGCAGATTGTCAATCTTATGGGAGTGGTTGCCGGGGTGTATGCCCTGTTCTATTTCCTGTTGAACTCCGACTGGCATGCCGACAGTGGCACCTTATGGCGGTGGCTGCGGCCCTGGGTGTATAACGGCATTGCCATGGCTGCCCTGTTCATTCTGGGATCGCTGCTGGCTGCTGTGCTGCTCCTGCCTGCATGGGAACTGGCGTCCTTCACCCTGCGCACATCCGGCATTGCCGCAAACAAGTATTCCGACCTTTGGGCATGGAAGCCGCTGGACTTCTACCAGAAACTGGTGATGTACGCGGGCATGTCCTACGAAGCGGAAACCATACGCAATTCCGGCGTGATCGCGTTGCTTTTGTCCTTTGCGGGGCTAACCCACCACAAGCGTCGCGATGTGTTCCTGTTCCTCGGCATGTTCCTGCTGCTTTTTGAGTGCAGTTTCGGGCCGCCCCTGCCACTGGGCGCGCTGCTCGAAAAAGTGACGCCCTTCTCCCTGTCCGCTTATTCCCGTGCCTACGATTTTGCCCTGTTGCCCTTGAGCCTGCTCGCTGGGTTCGGCGTGGATGCCATGAGCAAACCTCTTTCCAGCCGGGGCCATTCCTATGCCCGTGCTTTGGTAATAATCCTGATTGCCACGATCCTGTTGGGCCCCATGATCACCTGGGACGAAGGCGTGAAGGGATGGGTGGAACAGATCAGCCCCCAGAAATATATTACCGTGAACAGCGCCGTAACCACCATTCCGATTATGGGACTGATTGTCATGCTTGCCCTCAGCGTGCTGCACTACCCACAGAAGGTGCGCATGGGCCTGATGCTTCTGCTTCCCGTGCTGCTGTTCTGCGAAACCTTTGCGTGGAACCAGTCTTTTGTGCCTTATATGGCGCACCGCAAAGTACGGGACAGCAAACCCATCCAGCGGGAGGATGTCCGCATTCCCACGGCGAATTACCGCGAGAACGATTTCATCTGCAACCGCTTTTTATACTCCCTGCGCTTTGCCATGAATGGCGTGGACCCGCTGCACATCAGCGCGGTGCGCGATATGCTCAGCGGTCCGCCACGGGAGGCGCATCCCTATCGCGGCGTGAAGGAGTTCGAAACCACCCAAGTCAACCTGCGTGGCAATATGCTGTTCAAGCGTTCCTTCTGGCTGGCCCGCCAATACGCCGTAGGGCCGCTGCCGGGCAAGCGCGAGTATTGGCCCGCGGCCACCACCGTTTTTCTTGAGGAGCCAATACCGGCGTCCGTTCCGAGGGTTGAACGGAAGGATATGACCCGATCCTCCATCTCAACAAATTTTGCACTGACTGATGTTGATATTCCTGATGTCATGCGTACGCCGGTGAATCGTGGCAAAAAAGTATTCAGTTTTTCCGTAAAACTTCCGGGGAATGTTGCAGGTTTGCCTGCGGGGAGTTCCGGCGGCGTACACAGTACGTTGCTCTACAGTTACAAAAGTGCAGGCAATGCCACCCTTGACACCATGATCCAGCAGCCGGGTACGGACCGCTCGGAACACGGCATCCGCCATAGTATCCGTACCACCGGCGGTCGGGTGGTGTTTGTAGAGGTGCCTGTACCGGACTTTCCTGAAATGGAAGTGCGGGTGACGGTAGACAACAAAGGGCCGGGCGTGTTTGAGTTTACCGGCATTCAACTTAAATCCGACCTGAACGACGAAGACGGTTTGATTGAGATTCTCGGCCGCACGGCAAACACAGTAGACCTGCAGGTCGGTCCCCTTGCCGAGCCGCGCATTCTCACCTTCCTCGATTCCTATTACCCCGGCTGGCTTGCGTTCGTGGACGGTGAACCCGTGCCCATCCTCCGGGCAAACGAACAGTTCAAGGCCATCGTATTGGAACCCGGCACCCATCGTGTGTATTTCGCATTCCATCACGAGCTGACCTGGAAAGCATTTTTTGTGTCCATGATCACCCTTGGAATTATACTGACCCTAATCATCGTGTGCTGGTTCCTCCGCCGGAGGAAGCCGGCCGTTGTTTCTACACAGGAAGCGGACGCCACCGTATGACCAACATAACGTCACAAAGCCCGGTACCATCGTTGCGCCACTTGACACCCAAGGTTATTTATGATTTTGAGACGGAAGCGCCCGTGTACTCTTCCTGCGGGGTGCCCACCACATCAGTTCAGCTATTTGAGTGCGTCGGTTCCGGAACACGGTTCCGAGTGCCGCCTTCTCCTGAAGAACTTACTCAACTGCACGATCAGGGGTATCAACAATTTTACGGCGACGGCACGCCTGAACTGGCGGCGGCTCATGCCGAAAAACTGGCGGAACGGGTGCAATTCCTGAAGCAGCATGTGACGCGCGGAAAAGCCCTTGATGTGGGCTGCTCTACAGGTTTGCTCATGGAAGAATTAAAGCGGGCAGGCTTTGAAGCCTATGGTTGTGACATCTCGTCTGAAGCCTGCACCACCACCAGAAAGAAATTCGATTGGGACAAAGTATGCCTTGGCGATGCCGCTGCAGCCTTGCAATATTTTGGCGAAGAAAAATTTGATGCTGTAACGCTCATGGATGTTCTTGAGCATTTTCATGATGCAGCCGAAGGGTTGAAGACGATTCGTGGTTTGCTGAAACCGGAAGGACTGCTTTTCCTGCGGACACCATCGCTGGCATCGCCTTTCTTCAAAATTGCCGACTGGAGTTACCGGTTAAGTTTCGGTCGCTACAAGAAAGCCGTGCAGACCATCTACCATGCGGAGCATATCTATTTTTTCAGTAAAAAGGGGTTGCGCATGCTGCTGGAAGAAACCGGATTTGAGATTGTGGCTATGGCGCCTGACCCACTGCCCTGGCGCACATTCCGCCTTGCCGAACTTCATCACGGTTTTGCTGTGAACACCACTCTCGCACTGGTATATTTTCTCTCAAGAGCATTGAGAAGCGGTCATGGCATCAAGGTCATTGCCCGGCGTAAGGCGTAACTTCTCCTGCTTGCGCTGCGTTTCTTTTGTAGAAATGGAGAATTCATAATGCTATTAACAACACTTGTACTACTGTGCGCGTTCGCAGGTGAAACCGAGGGAGAAAAAACCGTCACTATTGATCGTGATGCGTGGCAGCCAGCGATTCGATCGGTCTTCGAGCAGCTGGACACACTGGATATGTTTGCCCTGGCGACGAAGATGGGCGGCATCAAGGTGAAGGTTCCCAAAGAATTGCAGGCCGTGCCTATCCGCATGATTGAAGGAGCGGACGATCTGCGGGAAAAGAACATTGAGATTTACGTGAAGGAACTGGAATTTCGCGACCTGAATTTTATCTATGACAAGTCGCCGCAATGGCCTGAAGAACGGCCGCAAATACCGACCACTGTTGAATTTGGCACGTTGGGCGTTACGGCGGATGCCAAAACAAAAATGGGGGTTATTCCGCTGGGTGCAACTTTTCAAAATGGAAGATTGCCGGTAGATTTCATGCCCATCATTGAAAAGGGCTATGACCTGAAGGTATTGCCGGAAGACCGTGCCGGGGATGCCGTGCTTGACGATGTGCAATTGAAAGTGGGCGGTGGGCTGGCGACCAGGATTGCCAACCGGTTCTTCAGCAAGAAAGTGGCAGGCCTGATTCTCCAATACGGCATGGGGCAAACGCTGCAGATGGGTCAGGGCGATTTGATTACCGCCGATTCCGCGTCGCGCCTGCTCGACCTGCCCACGGATTCCAAGCGAGGGCGCGTGCTGGAAAAGGTTATTGAAGGTATTGGCCGTTGATGCCTTGCGGTTTGGATATGGTCAGACGCTAAAACCGTCCGTACTTCATGTCGTCCCGTGAAAATTCCTGTTCCATCATTGTTTGTCCGGTAAGATCATGAATGGACAGGCATAGCAGGGCGTTGGTGATGCGCACCACACCGAAAGTAGGCACGCGCATCCTGTCCTGTTCACTTTTCAGGTGGCCGGGATTCATGAAGGGCACGCCCTGGCGCACGACAATGCCATAACGGTGGGTATGTCCGATGAGACATAAATCCAGATTGCTGGTAAGGGGCGGGAGATCATCTGTGGAATGGGCGCAGGCGATACGCAGCCCTTCAAATTCCTCGACTATCATTTTGGGCACACTATGATCGTTGTATTCGGGACACCACAGCCCCGGCACACCCGTTACGGGATACCCCGCCATTTCCAGTGCTTCTTTGTCGGCGTAGTCGTCGCCCAGGTGGATGATGCGCGTTGCCAGGAAGCGGTTCTTCAGCAGGTCTGCCGACTTTTGCATCAACCCAAGATTACCGTGTGTGTCGCTGATAACTCCCAGAATCATAAGGCTATTTCCATTGTTTGTTTCTCATGGTATGTTGCTGCGATTGTAGTCCAACCGGACTATCATACGCAGACGAACGTATTATCTTCAATTCGGAACGATTTGCTTTGACCGTCAGTCATGTGTACACTTTGAACAAAGAGGAGATGATGGCGATGTTAAAGATGAGCAGACGTACGTTTTTGGGGGTTGCTGTCGCGTGTGTTACACAGGCAGCTACACAGCCCATCCTTGGTATGGCGGAAACCGGTGGAACGGCGGCGCGCCGGGACGTCATGGACCTGGCCCGCGTCAGAAGCGATGTCATGGCATACATCAATACCTTGCAGATGCCGGGAAAACCCTATGGGTGTTACCGACTGAAACCGTCGGGCGCTGCCGAGATTTATGCCACCTGTGATGTGGCAATCCTGCGCACCATCATGGGCGAAGACCTGAAGCAATCCTTGACTGCACAACAGCGGGAAGAGTGGATATCATATATCAACACCTTTGCCCAGAAAGACGGCGTATATCTTGGTGGGCGGCATACGAAACAGCACCGTAACGGTATGGTCACCGGCGCGCTGGGTGTTCTTGGGGGGAAGCAGCCGTATCCGGTTCAATTCTACGAGGATTTCAATACTCCCGAAAAGGTCGGCCCCTGGCTCGAACAGATTGACTGGACCCGCCTGTGGGAGTCTTCCCATCTTTTCTGGGGCGGCATGCACTGTTACAGCATGAGCCGCACCTGTACCGACGCCTGGCGGGACGCTGTGTTCACGTGGCTGGACGCCAATCTTGACCCGGACACGGGTTGGTGGCGCAAGGGGGAGGCGCACATAGATACGAACCAGCCACTGGGTGGCGGCGCCCATATCTGGCCCATATATCAACACCATCACCGTTCTTTTCCTTATCCGGAAGCGGTGATAGACAGTATTCTCGGGTTACAGAAAGAGGATGGCAGCTGGCTGAGTTTTGGCAGTTATCTGGACTTGGACGCCTTATACGGACTGACCTACATGCGGTCCCTGGCGCCGAATCATCGCGCCGACGATCTGCACCGCGCCGTCCACAACTATGGCGACCTGGCGGTGGAAAAGTTTGCCCCGTACCTGGACCGCCACCCGGATACCCATCATCTGCTTGGAACCGTGGGCGGTCTCGGACTTCTCAATCAACTGATCCCAGAGCGTTTTTACGATGTTGTGCAGTGGACGGATATTTTCAGCGACCTGCGTCTTTACGATACCCAGTCCGTGGAGTTTTCAGAATCATAAAATCGGCCTGCCCAAAAAGACGGATATTGCGTGGTGTCAAAGAAAGGCGCATGTGTACCGGACTGAACGGGGGGAATCGTAAGCACACCCCCACACCCCTGTAAAGAAAAATTGGAGGCGGCACCCGGATTCGAACCGGGGAATGAAGGCTTTGCAGGCCCTTGCCTTACCACTTGGCCATGCCGCCCCAACGACCTACCATTGTAAGTGTAAACGGGAATAAAAGTCAAACTTATTTTGAGGCGCGGGTCAGCTGCCCAGGGTGGACTGGAGCATATTCTGGTTTTCCCGTATCCAGCGGGCAATATCCTCTATGATGGTGGGCACACTTTTTTCCGGTTTCCAGGTGCAGACCTGCTGGATGCGAGTGTTGTCGGTGATATAGAGGGGAATGTCGCCGTCGCGGGTTTCCGGGATGCTGTCTATGGGGATGGTGGTGCCCGTGGCCTGTTGGCAGTATTCGGTGAGTTCGACGAGGGAGGCACTGTTTTCCGTGCCGCCACCCACATTCAACACCTTACCGCGCAAGGTGTCCAGCATGGCCATCTGTTGCAGCAGCAGCGCGAGCAAATCGTCCACATGGAGCATATCGCGCACTTGTTTACCGGTGCCGCCATAGCCGATGTACGCGAGGTTGCCGCCATAAATGTGCCGCGCCACCCACAACGCCGCCACACCCTGATCCACCTTGCCCATCTGCCAGGGACCGGCAATGACACCGCAGCGGTTGACCACGATGTTCAGGCCGTACATGGCGACATATTCGGCGATGAGCGTTTCGGCGGCATACTTGGTCGCGC
>CAZBNU010000030.1:0-29015 GCA_964493075.1 uncultured Nitrospirales bacterium
GTGCAATGTGAAGGACTTGAATTGTGCCTCCCGTGTTTCATGCAGTTTGAATGGATACAATCGACATAACAACGGACGATGTTCGTAAATGGCACAGAATTTTGTCTTCTTGTCCAGGAAAAAGCAGCCGACCTTTTCGTCCCGCTGGAGCGCCATGATATACCTTTCTCCATTGACCTCCAGCCAGGTGGGGTCGCTTTTCTCCACGCCGGTTACTTCATCCGGCGTCAGGAACTCCAGAAATTTACGGGGGTTCTTGCCGGTATTCATGGCGATACGCAATACATCCCACGGTGTTGGCAGACAGACCACATCAGTGCAGCAGTGTCCACAACTATGACACTTGAATGTTACAGTTTTATGACCCATGTACTCTCCTTGGGTAATTTGAAATCGGGGAAAAGTGGTTAGCAGTACCCACAAAATAGGGTATTGTATTATCAGCGCATAATCATACCTGCTTTATAGGTCAACCGTCAATGTGGACACATTCGTGGTCAAAGAATCACGCTATGCGCGTATTTGGGAATTTTGCGATATTCCAGAATAATTGTAACTTTTAGTTTGTTAAGGTGTATAGTACGGATAGATACCGTTCAGATGGAGAATTACATGGAAACAGAAGTCGTTGAAAAACATTATCCCGTTCTGGAGGAAATAGCCAACAGCGTAACCCACGGCATTGGGGCTGTATTGAGCATTGCGGGACTGGTATGGCTTATAGTGCGCGCTGTTCATATCGGCGATATCTACAGCATCGTATCGGTGATCATTTTTGGCGTGTCATTGTTTCTGCTATATCTTGCTTCTACGCTTTATCATGCGGTGCCGTGGCCCAGGGTGAAGAGGGTCTTTCGTAAATTTGACCACTGTGCTATTTACTGGCTGATTGCGGGCACGTATACGCCGTTTATGCTGGTATCCATGCGGGGTACGGTCGGCTGGACGCTGTTTGGCGTAGTGTGGGGTATTGCCTGTGTGGGCACGGCGTTCAAACTTTTCTTCATTGGGCGCTTCGATAAGATTGCCACGTTTATGTATGTTGCCATGGGTTGGATTGCGCTGGTGGCCATCAAACCTGCCATCACCCATATTCCTGCGGGTGCACTGATTATGATGCTTATAGGTGGGATTGCCTACACGTCAGGCGTGTATTTCTACATGAACAGCCGCATCCCTTACAACCATGCTATTTGGCACTGCTTCGTCATGGCGGGTAGCGCTGTGCATTTTTTCGCCATCGTTTTTTATGTTCTTGCCTTTCCGATGAGTTGATGTGTAAAAGAGGCGTCGCTGCCTCTTTGATGCGGCAGGATGCAGTATCTACGTTGGCGTGTTCAGAGTCTGATGCAATTGTTCCTGCAATATGGTGTTTGCGTTTCCAACAGAAGTGCCATTGCAGCGCAGTGCGGCGCAGGTGATGTACCAATTGCCTAAGGCCTTATGATCTGCCTGTTCTTGGTTGGCGGCAAGCATCCTGTTTCCAAAATTATTGAGCGTTTCACTCTTTCCTCGTACAAAGCCACGTTGTGCTGCTTCCCTGTCTGCACGCGCCAGTAACCGCAGGAACGCTTCCTCTTCCGGGCCATGTTGCTGCTTTCGCCAGTGGGGACGATAGTTGCGCAGGCCGTAGGCCGCTGTCCCGAGGAGCAGCATCCCTGACAGCACTCTTCCCGGCAGGGTCATGAACAGGGCAATAATCAACTGGTGGAGGAGTTCGCCAATGGCGTTGATGCCATTCTCGCGAATCAATGCGAGTATCTGTGCCAATTTGAATTTCAGCCTATCCCGGAACGCGGCAAAGGCGCTGGTGGGTTCGGAGTGGGGCAGGCCGTCGGGAGGTGTGGCTTCCACCGTCACCCAGCCGCGTTGGTCATCCCACGCTTCCGCCCAGGCATGGGCGTCCCGGTTCCGGGCAATCCAATAGCCGCCGGAGGTATTCTTCTCTGTCACCACAAAGCCGGTAACATAGCGGGCAGGCACGCCTGCAAGCCGCAGCATGATAACCGCGCCGGACGCGAAATATTCGCAGTGCGCCGGGGGACGTTCCGTCAGGAAATAACTCAACGGGTCCTGACGTGACGGAATTTGAATGCCATATTGGTAGGTGTAGTTGCTCCTGAAATAATGGGTGACAGCGCGAATCTTATCCGCAGCAGTATGCTGTTGTTCCGTAACCTTCATACATGCCTGTCTTGCTGCTTCCGACAGACTTTCCGGCACTTGCAGGCACTGTTTCCAGGTTGCATCATCAGGCGCATCGCCAGCGGAAACTGCACCGTCAACCAACAGATACGGACGGCTTCGCGGCAGCCCCTCCACAGCACAATGGAGGTGTGCGTCCGTTTTTATCAACGTGGGGGAAGCAGCAACACACGCAGTGTTGAGTGTGGTAAACAGCAGGTCCCGCTGGTAATCCGCAGACCACACCTTAAACAGCTGTCCAAAGATTCCGTCATCTTGACGCAGCTGAAAAAACTGGTTTTCTCCAACGACATTCTTGAATATAGGGGGAGGGGAGGTCGGGCGCAAGGGCTTCAGTGGGCTGGTGGATTCCCACACACGCCCTTTCAGGCTGTCGCGGACATGGGCGCGCAGGTATTCCGGTGAGGAATCGGAGAAGACACGGATGGCAACCTTCTCGTTATTCCGCTTGTGAAGAGCAGTTATACTTTGCAGGGTAGTCTGATCGGATAGTCCCGTTGATCCGGTGTTGATGTTAGGCTGAAAATAGCGAAACAGAAATTCGTCCAATTTCGCCACATTAGGCGCGGCAAAGAGGGACAGCGTAATGCCGGAAGCAATGGATGCCGTCAAAACCAGCAGCGAGAGAGCATATTTCAGGAATGCGCCTTTGTGTCTATTTATGCCGCCGGTTGCCAATGCGATGTGAAGCGCAAAAAGAACTGAAAAAATCCCTGCGCTCGTCATGCTGGTGATACGGTAGAAGAGGGAACGGGATACGAAATCGCCAATGAGTGCGAGACTGGCAATGCCCATCAGGGGGACGGCGTAATGCACAGAGAACAGGCGATTTTCCTTTCGTGCGGTAAAGGAGTGGATTCCCAGCAGAAGCATCTGAACAACAATCAACAACTGCGTCAAGGCGTGGTTAAGGTCATAATAGCCGGGGAAGGGACTGAACCGTCCCGTTATCTCCAGGGGGAACATGCGCATTTTTGCGGCAAAGAGCGCGGTTACGGCCAGGAACAGGTAGACTTGCTGTCGCTGGGAAAACTGCATCCGGAAGGGACGCAGATACAGGATGATTGCAGCAATGGCCATTACCGCCGGAAAAGCGCGGGTTTCGGTCAGGATGCCGGTAACGATGAGTTGCACCAGAAGCATGAGCAGTATAATGAGACGCGGCATGTTCATAACGAAGTGATGCTCCCCGCATTGATGGCGTCTGGATGCAGCACCGTCATCTCCACCGATTCGTAGGGTTCCAGCGGCACGGTCGTTTCGCCTTCCCGGACAATGAACACGCGCCCGCTACAGCCGCACTCCACCGCAGTACGCAGCATTTCCCTGCGTGTGGTGTCCCAGTCGAGGAACACAAAAATGACCGTGGAGATTTTTCCCAGTTCATCGGCAAGTACGGGCGTGATAATGTCAAAGGGATTGGTTTTACAGGACTCGATACATGCCAGGATTTCCAACACCGTGTCGAAGTGGGACGCGCCTCGTCCTGTGCGCAGGTTGTAGAGTTCCGGTCCGGCGGCGAAAATGTCCAGTAGGTATTCCCCCCGCGACAGTGCATCCACAATGGTGGCGGTCAGGCTGATGGCAGCCTCCAGGCGGTTACCGTCCTTCTTCTGTTGGAGGCGGTTGCTGGTGTAGGTGTCCAGCACCAGCGCTATCCGTAGGTAATATTCTTCCTGATACTCGCGCACGACCGGTTGGCCGATGCGCGCCCAGGCGCGCATATCCAGCCTGCGTATGGAATCGCCCGGACGGAACTCGCGATTTCCGATGTATTCCGGTGATTCTCCGACATTTGCGGTTAACGCTACGCCTCCCGGTTGATAGCGACGACTTACCGGCACGTCCATGTTTTCCGCAGGGGTGAATGCAGGAAGCACCAGCAGATTGCCTACCGGTGTCCGGGACGCACCGGAGCGGATCAGACGAAACGGGAAGGCAGTGTAGGCGCGATAACAGGGCAGGGGATAACTGCCCCGGCGCGTGGCATCAATGCTAAAGGGCATCTCTGCGGTTTCTCCTGAAGGCAGGGATTCGATATAGGTATCGAGGTCCTTGTAGCGCAATCCCGAGGGCAGATTGAAGAATGCCGCACCCACATCATAGGCTGGCAAGCGTCCCGTATTGTGAATCAATGCGGAGCCGTGCAATGTTGCGCCTGCCACCACACGGTCAGGCATTTTCACTGTGATGTCAAACTTGGTGCGCCAGATGTAATTCAGTGCCATAGCGAACAAGCCAAGGAAGAACAAGACGGAAAACAGGTCGAAGGTGAGGATTTCCAGGGAACCGGACACGAACAGGCCCGCGAACAGACCAAAGGCAATCAGCACCCTGCCGTAATTGGTCAGTTTGAATCCCCACAAATAGAGGAACAACGGCTTTATGATAGCCGACTCCCACTTCATGTGGGCACCTTTATCCCGGACAAAATTTCGAGCATGGTGTCGCGCTTGTTGATGCTGCCGTACTTCGCCTTCGATGTGAGTATGAGACGATGGGATAATACTTCAGGCCCAATCCGCTGCACATCATCGGGTAATACATAGTTCCGTCCTGCGAGGAACGCGGCGCTCTGTGCGGCACGGAACAGCATAAGCGAACCCCGTGGGCTCACGCCGAGTTTAAGCCGTGCATTGGTGCGCGTTGCCTGGGCAATGTCCACCATGTAGCGGGCGATCCGTTCCTCCACATGGACGTGGCGCACCGCCTGTTGAATTTCAAACACCGTATCCCGGGACATCACTGTCGCGAGGGTGTTCACGGGATGTTCCTCCGCGAGGGAATACAGAATGGACATCTCCTTGTCTGCGGAAGGATAGCCTAGATTCAACAGCAGCAGAAAGCGGTCGAGTTGCGCTTCGGGCAGGGGATAGGTGCCGTGGAAATCCACGGGGTTCTGCGTGGCAATCACCAGGAAAGGGGAGGGCAGGGCGTAATAGCGTCCTTCAATGGTGGCCTGACCTTCGCCCATGGCCTCCAGCAGCGCCGATTGCGTGCGCGGCGAAGCGCGGTTGATTTCGTCCGCCAACAGCACATTGCAGAACACGGGGCCCTCGCGGAACACGAACGCGCCGGTCTGAGGATTATAAATGGATGCGCCCACAATATCCGCAGGCAGCAGATCGGGCGTAAACTGAATCCGGTTAAATGCGGCGTCAATGGATTTTGCAAGCGCCTTCGCCAGCGTGGTCTTGCCCACACCGGGCACATCCTCCATCAACACCGAACCGCCCGCAAACAGTGCCACCAACAACAGGTCAATGGCGTCATCTTTGCCCTGTATCACCTTGGCGATATTGTCCTTCAACGCTGCAATCTGACTGCCGTACCGTTCCGAAATATGCTCTGCCATTGCATGCAACTCCCACTATGGTTGAAATATGGGATTACTTTACAGGAATTGTCGGTGGGGAGTAAACAAAAGAATCTGTGGCTGGGTGTATGAGAATTATGGGACGTATGGGACGTATGGGACGTATAATGAAGATGGTTTCAGAATAGTCGGATTGCAGGAGGCTTTTTTGCCATAATAGGGGCATTGAAAAAATGAAAGGAACCTTGCCATGTTTTTGATTGTGATTGTGATTGCTTCTTCGTTGGTGGCTGCGGACTTTATGGAACCGCCCCAGGTGGTGATGAACCCCGGCGAAGCGTATTCTGGCGCAACACGGAATTTTCAGGGGATTCCCAGTATCGAGCGGAGTCCGGGTGGGCGTTTGTGGGCGACTTGGTATGGTGGTGTCGGGGACAAAGAAGATGAAACGAATTATGTGATCCTGGTGACGAGCGGGGATGACGGGAAAACCTGGTCGGAAGAGGTGCTTGTGGTGGACCCAGGTGTTGAGAATCCTACCCGCGCCTATGATCCGAATATCTGGCTGGACCCGACAGGGAAGTTGTGGCTTTTCTGGGCACAGACTGTGGGACACGACGGCACGGTTGCCGGGGTGTGGTGCATCACTACCGGAACGCCCGACAATGCCGATGCCGAATGGTCGGCACCGCGCAGGCTTACGGACGGGGTCATGATGTGCAAGCCGCTGGTGCTTGCTTCGGGCGAGTGGGTGTTGCCCGCATCCACCTGGCGCGACACTGATAATAGCGCCCGCATGATTGTCTCCACAGACAATGGCGCAACATGGACATTGAAGGGCGCGTGTAATGTTCCCAAAGATGTACGCGCTTTTGATGAGCACATGTTCATCGAGAAGAAGGACGGCACGTTATGGCTGCTGGCGCGCACGAAGTACGGCATCGGCGAAAGCGTTTCCAAAGACGGCGGCGCCACGTGGCCGGAATTGCAGCCGTCGAAAATAGCCCATCCCAGCGCCCGTTTCTTTATTCGGCGTTTACAGTCGGGCAATCTGTTGCTGGTAAAGCACGGCCCCATAGACAAGCAGACCGGACGTTCCCATCTGACCGCGTTTATTTCGGACGATGACGGTGCTACCTGGCCGCACAATTTGTTGCTGGATGAGCGTAAAGGTGTTTCCTATCCTGACGGTTTTCAAGCGCCTGATGGCGTTATCTACATCATCTATGATTACGACCGCACCGGGGCAAAACAGATTATCATGACTACCTTTACGGAAGAAGATATTGTTGCGGGCGGGTATTCAACGGACAAGGCGCGGGAGCGGGTATTGGTTCATCAGGCGAGTAAGAAATGAAGAATAAACGCAGAGGCGCAGAGGGATGCAGAGATTCGCAGAGATTTTGTGATCTGATGATATATTCTCTGCGAATCTCTGCGACTCTGCGTCAAAATATATTAGAAAGAACCAGTAACACAACTGACATAAGGGAAAGTATATGAACCTGACGCTGATTATAGCTGCGCATTTCATGAAAGGGCAGGCTGCATTTACCGGAATGGCGCTTGTGGTTATTTCTATGCTCATGCTGCTGCGTGCAAAGAAGCAAAGAATGCGTTCCGCGTTGAATGTTCTTATGGTGTTGGGCGCTATCTTTGTTCTCGCTTCAGCGACACCCTGGCCTTACTGGTGGTATGGAGTATGGTTGCTGTTGTTTGCAGGAAGTATGATCAAATATCCCATGTGTCGCAATACCTGTTCCGTAATTCTTCTTTTACTCTCGGTCGGCATGATAGCCTATGAACTCCCTTATCATATTTCTCCACGAATCAGCACGTCAGGAATATCCAGAATTTACGTTATAGGCGATTCACTGGCATCGGGTGCAGAACCGTTTGGAAAGAACTGGCCGGAAATTATCGGTGAAGAGTCGGGAATTCCCGTTACACGTCTATCTTTTGGTGGCGCTACGACAAAAACTATCTTGCATAGTGCAAAAAAAATACAGGACGAATCTTCAATAGTACTTCTGGAGATAGGCGGCAATGATTTGCTTGCCGGAAATCCGACGTTTTATGAGGATTTAGACCGGCTTATGGGGATCGTTTCCGCACCAAACAGGCATTTGATCATGGTGGAACTGCCGCTGCCGCCTTCCTTTAACCGATACGGTATGGTCCAACGCGCATTGGCAAAAAAGTATAATGCAACTCTGATTCCCAAGAAACATTTGGCATCTGTGTTGTCAGCCAAAGGCGCTACCGAAGATGGGCTGCATCTCTCTATCTCCGGCCACAAATACCTGGCAGAACATATTCTTGGCCTGCTGGATTTATCTGTCAGGAAGACAGAGGAATCTACATCATGAATAAACGCAGAGGTGCAGAGGGATGCAGAGTATCGCAGAGAAGAAGAAAAAATAGAAATCTCTGCGAATCTCTGCGAATCTGCGTTAAAAAGGAAACGACATCATGACCAAGCGTGAACGCTTTCTTGCATTTGCCGGATTTGAATCCGTTGACCGACCGCCGCGATATGCCGGGTTTGTGCCTGCTGCGTTGGAACGGGTTACCGCATTTCTGGGGAGTGATCCGAACCAATACTTTGACATGGACCTTGGCGAGGGGGTGGGGCTTACGCCTCCAGAAGGATTCCATCTTCCTGATTATTCGGTTTATCACCCGGAATACGAAGTGGGCAAGGATGGGTTCACCATAGACGAGAACGGCTGCGGTCATCTCAACCACGGTTTTTATCATTTCACTGAATACATCAGCCCGTTACGGCACGCTACTTCCTTTACAGAGATTGAAAATTATCCGATTCCGAGCAATGAGACTTTTTCTGATTCGGAAATGCGCTGCGTTTGTGAGAAGGCCCATGCCAACGGCGACTTCGCCAGTATCTTTGTAGGGCACATGTACGAAAATGCCTGGCAGGTGCGCGGCTACGAACCCTTTCTCATGGATTTGCTGGTCCAGCGCGACTGGGCGGAATTGTTGCTGGATCGCTTTTGTGAGAACAACCTGCGTGTTGCCGAGGCTGCTGCACGGGCAGGTTATGACTGCATCTACACGGGCGATGATGTGGCAAACCAGAACACCATGATGTTTCATCCTGACGTGTGGCGTGATTTCATGAAGCCACGGTGGGCGAAAGTGATTGCTGCTGCACGTGCCATCAAGCCCGATGTTCACATCTGGTATCACTCCGACGGAAACATCACCGATATCCTTGACGACCTTGTGGAGATTGGCGTTACTATTCTTAATCCTGTGCAGCCTGAATGCCTGAATCCCATCGCTATCAGGAAGCGGTTCGGGAAACGGCTGGCGTTTGACGGCTGCATCGGCACCCAGACTACGTTCCCCTTTGGCACTACAGAGGATATGAAAAAGAGGGTGCAGGAACTTGCCGACGTTTTAAACCCTAAAGGCGGAGGCTTGATGTTGTCTCCAACACACGTATTGGAGCCCGAAGTGCCGCCAGAGAATGTTAAGGCGTTCTTTGAGGCTTGTGATTCTCTTTGATAAGGACTTTGCATAAGTTAGCGCAAGGCTATACAATATGCAGCGGCAGAGTATGCGTAACATCAAATCACTTTGCAGGTGGACTGCACCTTCACAGAGGGAGAGTAAATGCAACTTCAAGTTTCGAATAAAGTGAATGCCCTGATGGAAAAGGCGCTTCAGTTAAGCACCAGCCAAGGCAGGTTTTATGTGGGTGTGGAGCATGTGTTTTGCATGATTCTTGATCAGGCAGATGAATTGCCGCCTGCGTTCTGGGAGACTTATGGCAATGAACTCATGAAAGTGTTGCGCGAAGTGGGGCGCACGGCGTGGAAAGGGGAGCCCCAGACGCCAGCCAATGATGTGTTTTATACACCGCGCTGTATTAACGCCATTCAACAGGCAACAAAACTTGCGTCACGCCAAGGGCAAACGGAAGCCAATAGCGGCCATCTGCTGCTGGCCATTCTGGCGGATTGCCGTTCCGCACCCAGCCGGGCTATGGATTCCATGCGCATGGATCGCGGCGAATGTATCAAGGCGTTGTTGCGTGATTTGGGTATGGTGGGTGACCGGAAATCAGCGCCGTCAGTGCAGTCACAGGCTCAGCCATCTGCTGCGGGACCGATGGCTGTTCCACAACCTACCGCAATGGCTGAAGCATCGGCACAGGGACAGGATGCTGCCAAAGCGAAACTGGAGTCTTTGACTCGGGATCTGACAAAAATGGCGCGTGAGGGCAAACTGCAGCCTGCGATTGGGCGGGATGCGGAAATCTTCGAGATGCTTCAGGTGCTTTCCCGAAAATCCAAGAACAATGTCATGATCGTGGGGGAAGCGGGTGTTGGCAAAACGCAGATTGTAGAGGGTATTGCGCTCAATATCGCCAAAGGCAATGCCAACTCCCTGATTCCCAATTATCGCATTCTGGAACTTAATGTAGCCGCTATGATGTCCGGCACCCAGTACCGCGGTGTGTTTGAGGAAAAATTGCTGTCTCTGATTGATCAACTGAAAAACGAGCCGGATACGGTGTTGTTTATTGATGAAGCCCACATGATCATGGGTGCGGGAGCGACTGAAGGCGACGGCATGGACATGGCGAATCTGTTGAAGCCTGCTCTGGCACGTGGCGAGATACGGTGCATCGGCGCCACCACCATACGGGAATATCGCAAGTTCGTGGAAAAAGACCCGGCATTGGAACGGCGCTTCCAGATGGTGCGCGTGGAGGAATTGTCGGAGGAAGCCACTATTGAGGTCATGAAGCGGGTGGTGCCCACTTTGGAAAAGCACCACATGGTGCGTATTTCGGAACAGGCTGTGGAAACAACGATACGGCTTACCCAGCGTCATCTGCCCAACCGCTGTATGCCGGATAAGGTCATAGATGTGCTGGATCAGGCCTGTGCCCGATACCGTCTGAAATTGATGGCGCAGCAAAACAATCCAAAGAGTCTCGAAAACACCATGGTCGCTTCCGTGGATGTGGGGGTGACGCCTCACGAAATCCGCAAGGTTATCAGTCGCATGACTGCTGTGCCTATAGAAGAGATGACTGCGGAAGAACGGATGCACCTGGGCGCTATTGAAAAGAAAATCAAAGAGAAGCTGATTGGTCAGGACGAAGCGGTGGCAAAATCGGTGTCCGCCGTAAAGAAGTCCCGTGCTGGACTGGCGGATCCCAATCGGCCCGATGCGGTGTTGTTGTTTCTTGGCCCGTCCGGTGTGGGCAAGACACAGCTGGCAAAACTGCTGGCGAATTATCTTTTTGGTTCCGCGAACCACCTGCTCACCTTCGATATGTCTGAGTTTATTGAGGAGCATTCCGTGTCGCGGTTACTGGGTGCGCCACCTGGGTATGTGGGGGCCGATGAGGAGGGACGGCTTACCGGTGCGGTACGCACCACGCCCTTCTCCATTCTGCTTTTTGATGAAATTGAAAAGGCGCACCAACGTATTTTCGACATTTTTCTGCCCATTTTTGATGAAGGCCGATTAAAAGATTCCCGTGGTCGTGAGGTTAGTTTTAAAAACTGCATTATCATCATGACCTCCAATATCGGTGCAGATATTCTCAGCAATCCAGATGTAGAAAATCCGCGAGCGGCGCTCGTAGAGGAGTTGCGCCGTCATTTCCGACCGGAGTTCATTAACCGCATAGACGACATTATTCCCTTCTATCCGCTGCTTAACGAGGACGTGCGTAGTATTCTGCGACTCGAAATCAATGCGGTGCGCGCACGCTTGCAGGAAAAGCAGTTAAAACTGCGTATGTATCAGCGGGCCTATGAGCATCTGATGACAACAGGGTATTCCAATGAATTTGGCGCCCGTGAACTGAGGCGCATTGTTGACCAACAAATAACGGTGCCTGTGAGCGACCTTATCCTTCGCGGCAAAGTTGCGCCGGGTGATGTCATCAATGTGATGGTGGATAACGATAAACTTGTATTTGTAAAAGGTGATGCAGAAAGTGATGAAGAGCGTAGAAAAAGGAAAATGTCCAAATGAGCGCTGAATATACTGATGCTTTTGAAATTGTGAACGGCCCGGAGGATGGTGTTGCCTTCCCTATTATACGTAGTCCGTTCAATATCGGCGCGAGCGGCGACTGCGCGGTGTACCTTAATTTCGATAAAAAAGTTTTTCCTGAACATGCCCGCGTGAATGTAGTGTCCAATGGGTATCGGATACGCAGCACGTCGGGCACACCGGTATATATTAACGAAAAACGCTCCGGCATGGTCTGGGCTCGTATTGCCCGTTCCGGCGACATCGTCCGCGTTGGGGAGACCAGTTTGTGCGTGGTTTGCGCTCCTGACGGCCTCGCAAAGCGCAGCATCGGCATGCCCACTGACAGCAATCTCGTCTGGCTGCTGCGTTCTTTATTTGGTGTGCTTTTCAAGGCTGGTCGGCTGTTCTACCGTCTTTTTTTCAGGATGCTGACCCGGTTTAATCGGGTTGCCCTTGCAATCGTGGTGGCGGTGCTGATCCTCGCCTGGTTCCAGCCGCAGTTACTTCGTTCCGTAATTTATTACGTGGGCGGCTGGGCAAATCATTTCTGGAGTAGAATAACCGGGTAAAGCGGCAACCATAAAGGAGTATTTGGTATTAACATCAGAAGAGCGACTTCTGTTGAATTCCGCTGGAAGTAAGGAAACCGTAATGAAACAACTTTTTTCTGTACTGATTTTATCGCTGCTGGGGAGTCAGAACGGTTTTGCGGATGATGCACGCGATTACTCCTTTGATGGTTTGATGTCGCGGGAAGTATTGGATAACTACCTTTCACGGGCAGTGACGCATCTGGGCTTGTGTTCTGATTTGAATGCCACGCAGGAAGATGCGTTTGAAGACGACGTGCGCATGTTGTGCAATATAGGCGCAAAGTTTATTGGCCGGGCCGCCTATGTTTGGTATCCCTGGAACGACGGCGAACATCTTGATACTGTGGTTCGCAGACGTGCTGCTTATGCGCTGGCAAAAGACCCGGAAATGATTTTGCAGGCGTGTGTCTTTGAAACGACCCATACTAACGTCAATAATATCCCGGTTCCGGCTTGGGTTTTGGAGGAATTTGATTTGCCTGTGGCGTCACGGAATTTCCGGTATGACGACATGCTCTTTGAAAACGGTGATTTTGTGGATCATTGGGAGAAAGGCGCTTCCGTTCCCGACATGAGCCGTCTGGAAACGCGGCTGTGGTTTTACTATCGCGCGCGGTGTTACATAGACTTGGGATTCGAGGCGATACATTTCGGCCAGGTGATGCTTATGGACAACAACGATCCGGGGCATGTACATTGGCGCAATATGCTCGGCCGGGTGCGTGCTTATGCAAAACAACATGCGCGCCGCCATTTCATCTTATGTGATGCTCACACCAGCGGTTTTGCAGTAGATGGCGAATTGATGTTTGATTTCCACTCGTTTCCGTTGCGCACGAAAGATGTGCTGGACAAGCCACAGGAAGTCATTCTGGAGAAAGGTTATCTTGATAGTATTTACGGAAAAAGCGTTGGCGGGATAACGCCCAGCGGCTGGGAATGCAAGCATCTGCCTTACTTGGTCGAATTGGATAATTGGGGGGTGAATGAGCCTGGTAAAGGAGGCGTACCCTATTACAGTTGGGGCCGTGACGAAATCAGTTGGTTTGCCAGCCAAACAGAGGCGTACAGAAACAGTTGGTTGAATTATGCCTGGAACTGGCTGCGCGAGAATGATCCTGACGGTTGGCTTCAGATGCCAGCGCAACGTTGTTTGACGGCTGCAGCGGGGGGACAGCGCTGGTATCATGCTAATACCCAAAGCGAGGCTGCGCCGGATGGATTCAATCAGGAAGAAACCATAAAGCAAATCTGGCTTGCCTGCCCGTAAAAAGCGTTTTCGGGGTGTGCGAACCGTCCTGTTTCCAGCAGTATTCTCTACTTGCGTTTAATTCTTGCAAATAAAAAAAACAAGGACTATAATAGAGGTCGGTATAGATCGGGAAGCGAGTGACCGACAAGGAGACTGTTGGTATGCCGGACAAATCAGACGTCAGGATATGGGGGGCTGCAGAAGAACCCGCCCGTCAAAAGCGGGAGCGGAACAAACTTATTGTGCGTACTAAGAAAGGGGAAATTTTCTATGGGATGTGCTTTGCGTTGAATAAAAATACCTCCGGTTTTCATTTAGACTTGCAGAATAAAAACGGACTTCCCCTTAACCAGACGAAGCATATATTATTTAATGATATCAAGGCAGTATTCTATGTGAAGAGTTTTGATGGGCGGTACAATCCCAACGACTACCAGCAGGAACTTGTTCCTAAAAACCAGCCTGTAGCGGTTGAGTTTGAAGATGGTGAAACGGTGCTTGGAAGACCTGTGCATGCTTCGTGGCGCGAGGACCCGCGTTTTTTTGTTATGCCGGAGGAGACAGACAGCAATAATATTATGATTCTCGTTGAGCGCAGTGCTGTGGCCGCTATTCATGATCTAATAGAATATAAGAAGCAACGGCAAAATGAATTCAGTGATTATGTTAAGCAGCATCGCAAACCGGGGATGAGTAAAGAAGAGTGTATTGGCGATTTCTATTTTTCCAGTAAGGATTACAAAAATGCGTTGCGCCATTATAGAGTCGCCAGGGAGCAGGAAGGCCTTACAGATGCGCTGAAAAAGAAAATATGCGCGGCAAAATACAATCTCAGCATGCGCTATATCAAACAGAAAGACTATGCGCGGGCACTCCAACTGATGGAACTGTTGCTCAAGGTGGACCCTGCGCACGAGCAGGCCTTGCATAAATACAAGCAGTTAAAGGCGCATATTGCCAAAAAGACTTCGGAATCGAGCAGCGGAGAGCATAACCCATTGTTATGAAATGAATAAAGGAATAGAGTTTATGTACTTACACACAGCGGTTGAGAGTCGTCGTGCGGTGAAGCACTATGATCCCAATCATGTAATGCCGGACGGCGAACTCAAAGAGTTTTTGCGGCTTGCCCTGTTGTCGCCTACTTCTTTTAACATTCAAAACTGGCGGCTTGTGGCAGTGATGGACAAGGAACTTCGTCAACAACTTCGTGCTGTCTCTTGGAATCAGGCACAGGTGACGGATGCTTCGGTATTGTTCATTTTATGCGCAGATTTGAAATCCTGGGAGAAGGAGCCTGAGCGGTACTGGCGCAACATGCCCCTGGAGTTTCAGGATTTTATTTTGCCGGCAATTGATTCTTATTACCGGGACAAAGACCAGGTACAGCGCGACGAGGCGATGCGTTCCTGTGGCATTATCGCCCAAACCATGATGCTTGTTGCGAAGACAATGGGCTACGATACCTGTCCCATGGTGGGTTTCGATTTCGAAGCCGTGGGAAAACTGATCAACCTGCCGGAAGACCATGTGATTGCCATGATGCTTGCCGTCGGCAAGGCAATCGCTCCTGCAAATCCCAGAGGTGGCCAGTTGCCCGTTGAGGATATTCTGGTGCTAGACAGGTTCAAGGCGTAATCAAATTTTCAAAAGAGGCAACGCTGCTTCTTCTACTTTGCTCCATGCACCAGTTCAATAATAGTCTCGGCAATAGTCTCGGTGGCCATTGGTTTGGCCAGTGATTTTGCTGCTTTCCCCATTGCTTCCAGAGCGGTATCATCCTTGATCAGACGGCGAAGCAGGTCGCTTAGGGATTCACCGTTGCAGTCCTCGTCCAGCAGCACCACGGCAGCCCCCGCCTTTTCAAATGCGCGTGCATTGTGTTCCTGGTGGTTGTCTGCGGCATGGGGATAGGGGATTAAGATGGCGGGTTTTTGCAACACGGCAAGTTCCGCCGTGGTAGAGGCGCCCGCCCGTGAAACGATGAGATCAGCGGCCGCACACGCTGTCGCCATGTCGTCAATAAAGGCGTGTACCGCTGTTTTTGCTGTTGCGCCTTCCGCTCTGATGCGCATCTGAATGGCCTCTGACTTGCCTGCCCCCCAGATGAACTGTGTTTCTTCACTTCCAAGGGTGTGCACCACGGTTGCCATGGCTTCATTGATAGTATGGGCGCCTTGGCTGCCGCCAATCACCAGCACTAAGGGAACATCCGGGCGGAATCCAAGTTCTTCTTTGGCCTGATTCTTATCTTTGGGGTTCATGAAAGCGGCGCGGACCGGATTGCCGACCACCAGCGCCTTTTCTTCTGGAAAATTTCCCACAGTATCGGGATAACTGAGCAGCAACCGTGACGCGCGGGAAGCACAAATGCGGTTGGCGAGTCCAAGCCGTTTGTTTTGTTCGTGCATTACCGTATGGATGCCCATGCGCTGCGCCACCCAGATGGCGGGCAGGCTTACATAGCCTCCGACGCCGAATACGACCTGAGGTCGAAAGACCCGCAGATAGAACCAGACGCGAAAAACAGACCACGCCAGTTTAAGGCCGGTGATTAGGATTCGGGGGGATTTGGTGCGGGTCCAGCCCTCCACAGGCACCGACCGAAATGGGACATGGTGTTGCGCGGCCACCCGTTCCTCCATACTGTTTTTTTTGCCTATCCATTGCAGCAACAGTTGTGGGTCGCGCCGCTTCAATTCTTCAATAACGGCTACTGCAGGAGATGTGTGTCCTCCTGTGCCGCCGCCTGTAATCACTATTTTCATGTTACGGATTCCTAACGCAGGTATTTCCCGCAGTGCAAATCGCCCGAATTACAAATTTACCGAGAACCTAAACGTCGTCATTTACAAACCTTGACCGCTGTTGGCGGCGATTCTCTGAAGAAAGAGTTTTCGTGCTTCGGAGGGGGGACATTCCTGTCCCCCGAAACTTCAAATACCGAAAGCGGTCTTGTGCGAGTCCGGGGGACAGGAATGTCCCCCCTCCGAAGCACTACAGTTTGTTATCGTAATCGGTATCACAAACGAAATCAAGATCGTTTCGCATTGCCCCTGTTTTTTGAGAATCGCAGCCAGCAACGGTCTATGCTCACAATGATCGTAATGCTAGCCAAATCCAAAATCGAAAATTAAATATTTTTTACAGCATCGTTGGCGTGAGTACCTTGGCACCTGTTACGAATTCTTCTTTTTCAGGGAAAGGATTTCGTGGGCGTATACTGTCTGTTGTTTTCCTTTTAGTGTCAGTTTTCCCATGGGAACGCCTGTCGCCATTGACTCAATAGCGTTCCATGTATTTTCTCCTACCACCACTTTTCCAGGGCCTGCCATGTCACAGAAGCGTTTTGCTGTGTTTACACGGTCGCCCACCACGGTGAAGTCCATGCGCTTGGGGGAGCCAATGTATCCAGCAATAACTTCGCCAGAATCAATACCGATTCCGAAGTGCAGTTGCGGACGATTCTCCGACCGGCGCAGGGTATTTAATTCCTTGTTCCGTTCCTGCATCTCCAACGCCGCACAGACAGCCCGGTAATCTTCATTGCCGACAGAAATGGGCGCGCCGAAGATGGCCATTATTTCGTCGCCGATGTATTTGTCCAGAGTGCCTTCATAGGCGAAAAGGATTTCAGTCATGGCGGTAAAATGTTCGTTCAACAGGGTGACCAGTTCCTGCGGGGAGAGTTGCTCGGCTATTTGTGAGGAACCGCGTATATCACAGAACATGGTTGTTACATGTGTTTTCTGTCCGCCGAGGGTCAGCGTTTGTGATTCGGTCATCAATTTTTCGACCAGAGCGCCGGGCAAGAAACGCGCCAGATTTTCCCGCCGTTTCTCTGTCTCAATAAACTGATCGTGAAGCCGCACATTGTCCACCGCCATGGCGGCCTGGGCGGCCAGGGACGAGAACAATTCCAGGTCTTCCTCCACAAAGCTCATTTCCGGATTGTTGCTATCCACATAAATGGATCCGAGAATGCGTTTGTCAATTTTCAGAGGTACGCACATGGCGCTGCTGATCCTGTTCAAAATAATGCTTTCGCGCATGCCGAATTCCTGGTCGGAATCGCTGTCGCTCATAAGCACAGGCTCGCCGTCAATAGCGGCCCGGCCTGCAATACCCATGCTTGGAGAGCTAGCGCCAAGCTCACGGCCCATCTGTCGTGCAACCATGGCATGAAGCGCCTGGGTCTTTTCGTCGCGCAGCAGCACAAAACCGCGGTCCGCCTGCAATACTTCCATAATGGTGTCAAGCATGTCTGAAAGTCGTGTTTGCAGGTCAAAATTCGATGTGATTACCTGGTTGGCCTTATGCAAGGCAGAAAGACGCCGATATGCGCGGCCCATACGCACAATGTCATCGGGCGATAGTACGGGTGGCGGCGCGTCCATTTTCAATGTGGTATCGGGGATGGGTGTTCTCATGCCGATGAGGGTCATATTCATGCCGACCCGGTCCATTTCTTCTCGGATGCCGTGAATGCTTTTTTCAAGTTTGCTGTCAGAACGTGCTTCCCCAGCAGATTCAGCGGAAGGGGCAGCCCCATACATGGTGTCGTCCCGGAAAAGAATGTGGCACTTGCTGCCAAACCATATTTCATCCATGTGCTTCAGCACACATTCCGAAACGCGTTGTCGGTTGACATAGGTGCCATTCAGGCTTTTCAGGTCGGTAAGTACGGTTTGCGGCCCACGCCTTGATACATAGGCATGATGACGCGACACCTCGTCTGCGTCGAGTACGATGTCATTTTCCTCTGAGCGTCCCAATGTTACTTTGTCGCTCGCAATAGGTACGGTCATGGCCGGCATACCGGGTTGTTCGATAATCAGTTGTGGCATAATTCGTTTCCCTCGTATTACGTAGTGTTAATCATATCAATCAGGGCAACTCCGGTCAACTTCTATGCAGGGTCATGTTCTGCACAGAGGGAAAAATAGTGGTTAGGACAATGCTGTCGTCATCACACTGACAGTTATTCCCGTTAAACTCTTTAATCAGCAGCGTGGATTGCACTACAATTAGCGATAGAAGTATCAAAAACTGTGACTGGAATATACATACTTCGAACTATTTGGTTGCGGACGAGTTACGTGTTAGAATCAAGACGATGGTACGCTATAGACTTTCCTAGAAAGGGAATATAGATGATAAAACAATTGGCGGGGCTTTTTAAGAGGCGTCTTGTTATTACCTGCATGTTGTTTGCCTGTTTGGCCGATTATTCAGGCGGGGAATTTGAACAGTTGTGGTTTTCGGAGGTGCAATGTGATACTGAATCTTCCATAGAAGTAACCGTATCGTGTCCTGAAAAGGCGGCATTGGACGGGGACATAGAATTCGTAGTCAAACTAAGGACTTCAATACCTTATCAGTCCACAGTTATTTCTTTTGACATCGTAAGCGATGATGGGGGGTATAGTTATAATACCTCTATGGAGACAAATCTTAACCAGGGTCGTAATCAGGTTATTTTTCAGTGGTCGCCCATCGATTTGCCAGTGGGACGCCACCAACTTCGGGTCTCTGTGGATTATTCCGACCTCTTGCCGCCGACGCTGTGTGTGGCGCCTTTTGAAAGCGTTGGGGAAGCGCAATGGAAACAGCAGATCAGCGAGGCCGAAGTTGTTCTTGGCACACTAAAGAAGGCATTAGAGGATTTGCCTGATGCCCAAGATCATGGTATGCTGCAATCGCAGTTGATGATCGCGGAAAATACGGTGGGGGATGCCAGAAAAGCACTGGAGAACGAAGATTGGGAAAATCTTGCACGACAGGTAGATTATCTGAATAAGACGTGTAAGGCTCTTCATGCAGGATTGGTTTTCGGCAGTATGACCGATAGTGACGTCGTGAAAACCGCGACGCCTTCCCTTGAGAAGATAGAGATACGTTCCGGCTCTTTTTTCGCCGAAGGGCGCCCCATATTTCTTTTCGGCAGAGAACTTGATGATGCTGAATCCGCGTCGGCACAACTGCAGTTTTTGAACCGGCTTGGCCTGAATGTTGCCGTACAGAATGTTGCGGTGAATGAATCCCTAGAAGAAATGGCCATCTGTCTGGATGAGGTTATTGAAGCGGCTCGAACGCAGTCTGTTGCTCTTGTCGTTCAATTTGATCAAGAAGCCATTAGTGGCGTGATTATGGACCAATGGCCTGAATTACTCGAACCCGGCTTTGCCAATCTGGCGTATGCAGCGTTTGGGGAACTTTATACCGATCGTTTGCTTGACTTGGGAAAGGTGCTTAGCGGCAAACCTATGGTGGTGTGCGCCAGTGTCGCTCTTGCGCCGCAGTTTCGGTTTGATGGTGATCCTGTTCGGCAACAGTTTGTGCAGCATATACAGGAACGCTACCCGGACCGTATTGACCTGAACCGCCTGTGGCGTTCGCACTTGGCTGACTATGACGAGATAACCATTTGGGGAGATAACCCTGAATACAGTTATCAGAACCGGCGTGCGTTTCAGTATGAATGGCAATTTTTTCAGCGTGGGTTGATCACCGAATTTTTGTCAGGAATAGATCAACAACTGGCCCAGGCTGCGCCAGATTTACCCATCATGATGACCCTGCCGAACAACGCTTTTACCACCGGTGAAACGCGAACCGGTGTTAACCGTGAGGCGACGGCAATGCTGATGGATGTTAATGGTTGTATTGCGGATTCTGGTCGGGCGGAATCGCTGTACGCCATTAACTATCCGGCACCTCATGTCCACTATACACTCATGCATTCCTACACGCCGGATAAGCCAATACTAAACCTGAAGGGGGACATACTACTCGGTGATGTGGATTCCCTTGAGATGTGCCATAAGACCGTGAAGAGTTCGTTGTGGGAGGCGGTGATGTCAGGCGCCAACGGTATGGTGTTGCCAGCGGACAGTGCCGTGTTTGCTTATCCAGAAGCATTAGAGGCCTTCATAACGGCTGCACAGGATATTAACCGGCTTGCCCCGGTTATCGTGGCATTTCAGCAGGCACCCGCAGAAATTGGCATTCTGTTCAGCGAAGCCTCCAAAATAATGGATGATGGTGTGCCTCATCTGGAGTCCGCGCAGTTTGCCTTCGAGGGCGCCTCATTTGCAGGATATTGCACACGTTTTATCACGGAGTCGCAAGTTGCACAGGGTATGTTGGAACGGATTAAGGTGCTTATACTACCTGACACCCTTTCTGTGTCTGATGAAACCTTCCAAAAACTATCAGGTTATGTGGAAGATGGGGGTTCTATAGCGCGTGTGGGTAAACCTATTCCGTACAACGAGCGCGGCCTTTCGCGTAGCGATGTGATTCGCTCTACGGCGAATACGGTACTGGTGCGTGGTTTGAATCTGCCCACAGAGTACCTTCATGCCATGGATGCGGCACAGGAGGCGGGCACACTGCCTGAAATTTCGCGTCCCATAAACGCTTTTGGGTATCCCCTTGAAGGGGTGCGCTCCCGCTATGTAGCCCATAATAATGAATATTACCTGTATATTATTAACCTACGCAAAGAACCTGTAAATTGCTACATCACAGGCGTGGCCCATAGTGGCTTTGATTTGATTGACGGGCGTGAAGTTGAATTTCCGCGTGTGCTGATGCCGCTTGATCCCATGATGATTCGTATGGACCAGCAGTATCTGAAAGCGGCATCTGCGGAATGATGGCTGAAGTTATCTGCTGTTATCTTTTGTTGGCTGGTAGCAAAACAGGTTTTAGAAAGATGAAATCATGAAGATATTACCAAGGGTTCGAACTATCATGCGTTGGATTGTCCGGCTTGTTTTTGTGTTGTTGCTGATTCTGTTTGTGGCGTTCCTAGTTGTTTTTCGCGGAGCACTATACAATCGCTTCATTGCCTTTCCCCGACAGGATGCGGCGTGGTTAGCCATACGGGCAGAACGAAATAGCGAAACACTGCCTTATTCCATTGCGTGGAATCGGTATAAGGGAACTGCTCATAACCATTCCGAATTTTCCCATGATTCAGAGGTGCCTTTCGAACGCATCCTCGAAGTGCTCAAAGAAGCCGGCCACGATTTTATCGCCATGTCCGACCACTGTCTGGAGGGTGGGCGTGCTGATTATGGCGTACAGTGGCGTGGTATTCGAGATGGCAAACTGTTTATTCCCGGTTATGAGATGAAAGGCGGCTTCATGCCCTGGGGGTTGCCCAGCGATGTTGTGCTTGATTGCGGTAAGGAACCGGAAGCGCTTGCAAAAGAGATAGATGAACTGGGCGGCATCCTTTTCTTTGCTCACCCGGAGGAGGAGCGAGCATGGCATTTGCCGCAACTGCGTGGTATGGAAATTTATAATACCCATGCTGACATCAAAGACGAGAAACTCGCTATGCTCGCCCCTGATATCCTACTTAATTTCAGGGCCTATCCAGAGCAGACTATTCGCCTTATATTCGACCGTAATGTAAGTATGCTCGCGCTGTGGGATGATTTGAATACGAGACGTGATATTTCGGGACTGGCTGCCAATGATTGCCACCAGAATACTGGCATCTATGGGAGGTACACAGACAAAGGTACTCTGGAACTGTATTCTTCTTCCGGTGAGATAATCAAGGAATATACGCTAAACATCTTCACCCGCACCTTATTGCGAATCATTGCCGGTCCGTTGAAAGCGGGCGAAGAAGCATTTCGCTTTCAATTGGATCCTTACGACCTGATGACGCGCTATGTGGTCACTCATGTGTTTGCATCGGACTTGACCGAAGATGCCATATTGGATGCCTTCAAAGATGGGCGCATGTATATTGGCTTTGACATGATTGCTGATAGTACCGACTTCCTGTTTGCCGCAAAGAACGAAAGCCAGACTGTTGTGATGGGTGAAAGCATTATGTTGACGCCGGATACGTGGCTTGCTGCATCTTCTCCTCATCGCTGCCGCTTCACGGTGCTGAAGAACGGTGTTCAGGTCTATCAGACCGTAGGGGTGATGATGGACTGGCAACCCAAAGAGCCGGGTAAATACCGGGTAGAAGCGGAACTCGATATTTTGGGCGAATGGACACCCTGGGTATATACCAACCACATCACCTTTATACGCGACATGAGCACGGTCGGTTCGTAAGAAGAAATGGCATCCGCAGACTGTCTATCGTCAATTTATTGTAGCGCTGTTATTTCCGCATTCGCGGGGGCATTAAGCAGGGTAAAGCGATCAACACCGCCTGCCGCCAGTGCAGCAGGGATATCGCCCAGGGCGCGGATGCCCGGAACATAATACGATTCTTTCCAGGCCGCATCGCTGGAAGCGTCGAACTGGTTCATGTCTGCCGTGATATGGCGGAAACCCTGTTCCACTGCACCGGCAAGGAGGCACCATACTCCGGCCTCTTCCATGCCAACCAGGTCAATGGTATCCGTCATGTCGTAACGCGCTTGCAGGAAAGTATAGGCCGTCAGGATATCCTGTACCCGGCAGCCCGTATCGGTGGGGCGGAAGGTATCGTGAAATTTGCCAACATTGCCTGTTTTCCGAACCGTATCGGGGGAATGATGCTCCCCGATGAGGTAAGGGTCAATCAGCAGTACCGCTTTGCCTTCTGCCAGCAGGGAAGTCACGACATCGCTGGGGGAATGGTTGTCTGCATCCGCCAGAAACACCTTGCCTTGGCCATGCACTACAATGACGGCGTCCTGTTTCGTGGCCTCGTTGTTGCGATAGAACAGGGCGGGGATGCGGTCGCCTGCACCGGAACGCCCGATACCCCACTGTTCCAGCACGTATTCCGGTGTTTCGTTCAGTTCCAAACGTGTCGAATCCAGGGCGTTTACCGAAGGTGTGGAAGCGCCAAGCAGGTACGAGAAGGCCTTGCTGTGTTCCTTGGCCCACAGTTTGGCTTGCTCTTTATTTTTGGGCAACCTTGCGGCACGTCTTTCCCTGGCCTGTTCAATAAGGGAATCCAGCAGCGCATCACCGCTGAGGTAGCCCTCGGGCGGGGCGTCGCCTGGGAAAACGCGCAGGACTTCGTCTGCAGGTTTCGTATAGTCTGGTTCCGTATATCCTTCCCAGTCGCCGCCAATAAGATGCTTGCCCATGAACCGGTACATGGCTTCACGGCTTGCCTGGTTGTAGTTGTGGCCGTAATCCAGATGCACGTTTTCTATCTTATCATTAGCGTCATAGAGGGCATAGATGCTTTTCACGGAGGGATACTCGACCCGTGGTGTTTCCCGTGTCCAGTCGCCCGTAGCGGATACCATCAGCATGGGCCGCGGCGCGGCCAGTGCGCCGATTTCCATATTCGAGTTGTCCAGGCGCAGGATGGGCGCGTTTTCACAGCCGCAGCCGCCCTGCATGGTGCTGGAAATCATGTTGACAGGCACGGATACCTTAATACGGTTGTCAACAGCAGTTAGGGCGAAGGTCTGGGTGCCACCGCCTGACGCGCCTGTGCAGCCGATGCGCTCAGGATCAATATAGGGCAGTTCAAGAAGAAAATCCACGGCGCGGATGCTCGACCAGAGTTGCATCGCGAAGGGGTGGATTCCCCAGAGTTTTTCGCGGTTGCCGCCCCAGCCATGTTTTGTCTGCTTGCTGTCCACATAACCGATCATGTCGTAAGTAAACACAACAGCGCCCATCCTTGCCAGGGTGATGCACCGTGCCGGGACTGAACCCCGCTCGGAATCCTCAAGCCGTCCCTTTTCCCAATGGCCGTGGGGGCAGACAATGCCCGGAAAGGGACCGTCGCCCAGCGGACGATAGAGGTTACCTGTAACCAGAAATCCAGGCCATGCCTCAAAATGCACCTTGGCGACCTTGTAGCCGTCCTGTTCCGTTTCGTCGAAGACATTCGCGTTCAACGGCGTCTTTTCCGGCAAGGGATACAAGCCGCTACCCAACAGGATACGGTCGCGCAGTTTTGCTGCTGTTGCTTCCCACGATGCTAAATCGTAATGGGGCATAGTAAACACCGTATCGGTGTCCCGCACACGTTCCCGTGGACATGACAGATACATGTCCGAAGTATGGGGAAGTTCCCCGCCAGCCACCGACAAAATCATACTCATAACAAGAATCCCGCTCATGTAAGTTTCTCCTGTTGTTGTTACTGCCTTGAGATAGACATTGTACTTGATTCGCGACAATAACCGCCAACACGCATCATGTGTGTACCACGATGGATTCCGGTCTTTTTCGGGCAGGGGGTGGCTGTTATGTAAGTTTTCTATGAAACGATTGTCTTGTACTAATAATGAAGGTATTGCGATGTGACTGCCCGAAAAAACCGGAATGACGCGTTTGGTGTTAGTGTCAGTTTTTTTTTGATGTTCTCGAATATAATGACCTTTGTGGCGTGATGTCAGGCCGTGGTTTTATTGTCGTGGCCTGTATTGCAGAATGTCGCGGCTGGCGTTTGGTTTGGGGTTACGAAAAAAACCGCTATTATGCGGGGCGGAATTGTCTCTCGCGGCCTTGATTTCCCTAAAATTGACTTTTGATTGCGCGGTAGGTATCATTACGCCCAAGAGATGCTTGGACAGGGTTGAGCGTCGGTGCCTTTCATCCTCTGCATTTGGTTTTAATCTGATTTTTACAATAGAATTTTCTCCTATAAGGACAATACTATCATGAAACTTGCAGTTATAGGCGGCGGCAGTTCGTATACGCCTGAATTGTTGGATGGACTGTTTTCTAGGTTGGATAAGATTCCTGTTTCCGAGGTCTGGATGATGGACCAGGATGCAAAACGGCTGGATATTAATGCCGGATTTGCGCGGCGTATGAGCGATCAGCATGGATCGCCTTTCACGGTGCATCCCACCACGGACTTGCGGGACGCGGTTCGCGATGCCAAGTATGTGATCACCCAGATTCGTGTGGGGCAGATGCCGGCGCGTATTGCCGATGAGAAACTCGGCCTGAAATATAACATCATCGGGCAGGAAACGACTGGCGTGGGCGGGTTCGCCTGTGCCTTGCGCACCATCCCGCGTATCCTCGAAGTGGCGCACACGATGGAAGATCTCGCCCCGAAGGGGTTCCTCATTAATTTCACAAACCCGGCAGGCATCAACACGGAAGCGGTGCTGAAGCACAGCAAGATTCGCACGGTCGGCCTTTGCAACGTGCCCATCGGCATGATTATGGATGTGGTGAAGCATCTGGGTGGCGAGCCGGAAGATTTGGAACTGGATTATGTGGGTCTGAACCACCTGTCGTGGGTGCGCCAGTTTTTGTATAAGGGGCAGGATATTACAACGCAGGTGCTGGAAAAGTTTGTGGAACACGCCCGTGACGAATGGGAAGAGGAAGCCACCCGAGAGAACATGATTGAGGCCATACGCAGCCTGGGCATGTTCTGCAATTATTATCTCCAATACTATTACAGCGGTGACACGGTGCTGGAAACGCTGAAGAACAAGTCCTGCACCCGCGGCGAAGAAGTGGTGAAAGTGGAGAATGCCCTCTTTGAAAAATATCAGGACGTCAACCTGAAGGAAAAGCCAGAAGAATTGAGCAAGCGCGGCGGCGCCCACTATTCCACGGCCGCGTTCCTGCTGGTGGATGGCATTGAGAATAACCGTCAGAACCGCCAGATTGTGTGCTGTCGAAACAACGGCGCGGTGCCTACGTTCGACGACGATGTTTCCGTGGAAGTGTCTGCCATTATCGGCGAGAACGGCGCAGAAGCGATTCAGCAACCAGCGCCAGCACCGTCCATACGCGGCTTGATGCAACTGATTAAGGCTTATGAGTCGCTGACGGTGGAAGCAGCGGTTAAAGGCGATCGTGGCGCGGCTTTCGAGGCGATGCTGCTTCATCCGCTCATGCCGAATGCCACTGGTTGCAAGAAATTGCTGGATGAATTGCTGGAAATCAACCGTCCCTATTTGCAGTCTACGTTTTTCAAGCAATAAGAACAAATAATGTAGGGTGGGTGAAGCGTAGCGGAACCCACCACAATAACCGTATCCATCACAACTGGTGGGTTCCGCTACGCTTCACCCACCCTACGAATACAGCACTAAGGAGAAGACAATGAGCCAGCAGGTTGTATGCGAAACAAGACTTCCGAACAGAAATCCGGACATCAGCGGTAAGGTGCGTGACATTTATGATTTGGGTGATAAACTGCTGCTTGTAGCCACGGACAGAATTTCCGCGTTTGACTGGGTCAATCCCGTAGGCATTCCCGACAAAGGTCGCATCCTGACCCAAATCTCGCTGTGGTGGTTCGGACAGATGAAGGATCTGTGCCGCAACCACCTTATCTCTGCGGACGTTGCCGATTTCCCGGCGGAATTTCAGGAACATGCCGACATCTTTGCGGGTCGTTCCATGCTGGTCCACAAATGCGAGATGCTGCCTGTGGAGATGGTGGTGCGCGGGTATCTTGCTGGCAGCGGCTTGAAGGAATACAAACAGTCCGGCACGGTGTGCGGCATCAAACTGCCGGACGGGCTGGTGGAAGCCAGTAAACTCGAAGAGCCCATCTATACTCCTGCCACCAAAGCGACCGACGGGCACGACCTCAACATCAGCCCGGAAGAGGCAGGCAAAATCATTGGGGAAGCAATCAACAGGCAAGCCGCAGATACGGCCATTGCGATTTACAAGCGGGGCCGTGAGATTGCAGGTGAAAAAGGGATTATCCTGTGCGACACCAAGTTTGAGTTCGGCATGCTGGACGGGGAGCTGACGCTGGCGGACGAAATCCTCACTCCGGACTCGTCGCGCTTCTGGCCTGCCGATCAGTACCAACCCGGAAAGGCGCAGCCCAGTTATGACAAGCAGTTTGTGCGCGATTACCTCGAAGAAGTAGGTTGGGACAAGAATTCGCCGCCCCCGCCGCTGCCTGAAGAAGTTGTTGAGAAGACACGCGATAAATATATGGAAGCCTACACCCAATTAACAGGGAAGAAAGAATTGTAATATGCATTGCAATGCCTGTGTGCTTAAAGAACAATGCAATTCCCGGCTGCACTGTGCCGGTCATTTACGTACTGTTGATGATGATCATCCCGGGGAGGAGTGTGGCGTATTTGGCATTCACGGACATCCCGAAGCATCGAAACTGATTTACCTTGGTTTGTATGCGCTTCAACATCGTGGCCAGGAAGGCGCAGGCATTGTGTGTGGCCAGAATGGTGCGCTGACCGCCCATCGCGGGGTGGGACTGGTGGCCGATGTTTTTAAGCCCCACAAACTCGAACGGGTTGCAGGCGACTGCGGCATTGGCCATGTCCGTTATTCCACCTTTGGCACCAGCAACCTGCGCAATGTGCAGCCCCTGGTGGTGGACTATGCCAAAGGCAGCATGGCAGTTGCGCATAATGGAAATCTTACCAATGCGGCTCTTCTTCGCGAAGAACTGGAAGCCGAGGGCGCCATATTTCAGTCTACTACGGACAGCGAAGTTATCATCCATCTGATTTCACGATCACGCAAGAATGACTTCACCGAATGCGTTATTGATGCGTTGAAGCAGGTGGTGGGTTCTTATTCCGTTGTAATTCACAATGGGGATTCGCTGGTGGCAGCGCGTGACCCCTATGGGTTTCGCCCGCTTTGGCTTGGTAGGCTTGATGATTCCTACGTGGTGGCGAGCGAGACTTGTGCCTTCGACATCATTGATGCGGAATGGATTCGGGAGATAGAGCCGGGCGAAGTGGTGACCATCACGCAGCACAGGGTGCAGTCCGAGAAGCCGTTCCCGACGGTTACCCCCAAGCAATGCCTGTTTGAGTTCGTGTACGTGGCGCGCCCAGACAGTTATATCTTTGGGCAGAGCGTTGATGTGGTGCGCAAGAATCTGGGACGTGAACTAGCTAAGCAGGCGCCTGTGGACGCCGATATCGTGATGGCTGTGCCTGATTCCAGCAATCCGGCGGCTTTGGGTTATTCTCATGAGTCGGGGTTCCCCTTTGACATGGGCTTTATTCGCAACCATTATGTGGGCCGCACGTTTATTGAGCCGGATCAGGGTATTCGCGATTTCGGTGTGAAGATTAAATTGAACCCATCCCGTTCGGCGGTGGAAGGGAAACGCATCGTGCTTGTAGATGACAGCATCGTGCGCGGTACTACGGCACGAAAAATTATCAAGACCTTGCGTCGTGCCGGGGCCAAGGAAATTCATTTCAGAGTAGCATCACCGAGAATCATAAATTCCTGTTACTACGGTATTGACACGCCGAATTGCGAGAAATTGATCGCGCACCGGTTGAGTGTGGAGGAGACGCGTGAGTTTTTGAATGTGGAGTCTCTCGAATACCTGAAACTGGATGCGCTACTTCGGTCTACAGGCGGCGACCCGAGCCATTTTTGTACGGCTTGTTTCACCAGCGAATACCCGACACCAGTGCCCGACGACTACGAACTGCATACCAATAATCTGCGACATGTGGATCATAGCACGGCGATTTACGAGCGATAGTAGTCGGGTGAACAGAGAGGTCGCCATTTCGATGGTATTCCCTGGCGCAAGCCCAACGCCTGCGTCAGGATTGTTCCTGTTCCTGTTTCTTCCGTACGCGATGTAGTTGCCAAATAAGCGGTATAATCATGGCCGTCATGAAGATGCTTGTACCCAAGGCGAGCCGGTTTGTGTTGGCGATGCCCTGTTCTGCATCACCGCGCATGAGAAAGCCGA
>CAZBNU010000031.1:0-2926 GCA_964493075.1 uncultured Nitrospirales bacterium
GTTTCCCAAACAGTATTATTTCCGGGCGTTCCGTGTCAAACATCATCACTGAAGAAACGGCTACATTGGTCGGTGAAGCCCCGGCAACCCGGAAGCCATTGAGATTGGTGCGTACTCCTGCCAAAGCATGCCATCTATCAGCAGAACGACAGAACTGGGCATTCTCCTGAAAACTACCGCCTCGGGTTACCCGCTCTGTTGCACGAGGCATGTCAATCCAGGGATTTCCGTCAACCGGCGCATTAACATAATCCACATGGTAATCGTCCTCACACCATTCATTTACATTTCCCCCCATGTCAAAAAGACCAAAAGCATTGGATCCCTTGCCACCCACAGCACCCGTGGCACCCCCTGAATTGCCACAAAATAGCATGTAATAGCTACGGTTGCCCGGCAAAACCCCGGCAGCGCAGTCAGTACAATCCGCTGCACACCCCAAAGAATCACCGAAAAAGAAGCGTGTAGCAGTGCCAGCACGACAGGCATATTCCCACTCGGCTTCCGAAGGCAAATGCATGTGAATTGGCGTCTGACCTGTCGCAGCGATATGACCATTCAAGGCTGTAATAAAATCTCGCGCATCCGACCAGGATACATTATAAGCAGGATAGATATCGCCCAGGCCATAAGTAGCAGACGGGGCGTCACCCGGCCAAGTTCCCATCAAGGCTAGCCATTGTTGCTGGGTTACCTCATATCTGCCCATCCAAAAATCTTCGTCAATCGTTACAAGATGCTGCGGGTCTTCAGCGGCACTGCTATCTTGTTCGCCTGTATATCGTCCCATCATGAAATTGCCGGCCGGAATACGCTTGAATATCATCGGAACATCACCAGGAAGCATGACGGTGACTTCCTTGGCTGGAGAGGCGGCAATACGGAAGCCACTTGTAGCACCGCGTACTGTTGGATCATCAAATTCACGCTCTGCAGAGCGACAACCTTGCGCAGTTTGTGCACTACATCCTCCACGCTTTACCCGGTTAGCCGCTCGAGGATAATCCAGCCATGCCGCACTTTCTAGTGGTGCATTAGTATAGTCATCATGCCAGTCATCTTCACACCACTCCCATATATTGCCGTGCATATCGTACAGGCCAAATGCGTTTGACAACTTTGTACCTATCTCTTTGCTTCCAGGAGGGGTATTGTTACCACAGTACCACATATAGTCTGTACGGTTTCCTGCCAAAACACCTGCAGCACAATCTGAGCAATCTATAGCAGAACAACCAAGTGAATCTCCAAAATAAAAACGCTCTTCACTGCCAGCACGGCATGCATATTCCCATTCTGCTTCGCTAGGCAATCGAACTGTAATTTGACCTTGACCAATTGCTTCTAAATGTGCATTGAGGGCCGTAATAAAATTTTTTGCATCCTCCCAAGAAATATAATATGCTGGATAGTTTTCACCAAGGCCATTAGCCGCACTAGGCTCCGTTTCTGGCCACGAGCCCATAACTGCAATCCATTGCTCCTGGGTAACTTCATACTTGCCCATCCAAAAATCCTGGGATATGGTCACCAAATGTTGAGGGTCCTCACTGATATCGCTATCCTGTTCGCCTGAATATCTCCCCATCATAAAACTTCCTGCTGGAATACGCTTGAGTACCATCGGCACATCGCCGGGAAGCATAATGGTGAGTTCATCGGCAACACTGGCATCAGTAGCAGTAACACGAAACCGTGTCTGGGGCCAACAGGTATCGGGAAAATCGTTTGCACCTTCCCAAATAATCTGCTTGTTATTTCCATTTCCTATGCCAACGCCTATATCTCCAGAAACATTCGCCGGTGTAATGTCCCAGGTGTCGCCGGCATTGCTGGAAATTTTCAGGTCTACAGTAATGCCCCCTATGCCTCCACTAAGGTCATAGAAAATATCCACAAGGCCTGATCCATCAGAACGCTGTTCCGCCCTGACATTGGACACCGTCGGCAGGGCAAATGCATTCTGGATGCAGAAAAAGGCAATGAATAACGCCAGACTGATTAGCCCCGAAGTGCGGGTTCCCATTCGCAAAGACATAGATTTATCTCCCGTATTAACTTGTTGAAATGAGCAGCATACCCTTGGTTCTGCCTACTGCGAATAGTATGCCACAGCGCAGGTTGTAATGCAAAAGAAAGGGAAGGGATTTTCCGGATATTATTCTATCGTTCCCACGCTGTGCATGAGAACGAGAGGCAAGAAGAAAGGGGTCGCACCAGAGTGGTGCGACCCCGACAGGTCTGTTCAGAAAGGGTTACTATCGCTTCTGTGTACTAGCAAAGCCGAGCAACACGATCAGGCTCAGGCCGATGAGCAGCCAGTCACCCAGCAGGTCGCCAAGGGACTTGGCGTCGCCCTTGTTGCAGCCCTTACAGCCGCAGCCTTCGTCAAGAATGGCATTCAATTCGGCCTGGGTCAGGAATCCGTCGCCATCAGTGTCCAGGGCGGTAAACTGTTCTTCCGTAAGCCCAGGCATAACGGAACGGACTTCGTCAAGTGTCAATGCACCATCGTTGTCGGTATCGGCATTGTCGAACTCGTCCAGCAACTCCGTGGCGATTTCTTCAGTCGTTCCGGTTTCGCCCTCGACTTCACCTTCGTCGGTTTCGCCTTCGTCGGTTTCGCCTTCGTCGGTTTCACCTTCGACCGTTTCACCTTCGACCGGTTCGCCTTCGACCGGTTCGCCTTCGACTTCACCTTCAATGGGCTCGCCTTCGACTTCACCTTCGACGGGTTCACCTTCATCGGTTTCACCTTCGACTTCACCTTCATCGGTTTCACCTTCGACTTCACCTTCAACGGGTTCGCCTTCGACGGGTTCGCCTTCGACAGGTTCGCCTTCGACAGGTTCGCCTTCGACAGGTTCGCCTTCAACAGGTTCGCCTTCAACAGGTTCGCCTTCAACAGGTTCACCTTCGACGGGTT
>CAZBNU010000031.1:3026-6969 GCA_964493075.1 uncultured Nitrospirales bacterium
CGCCTTCAACAGGTTCGCCTTCAACAGGTTCGCCTTCAACAGGTTCGCCTTCAACAGGTTCGCCTTCAACGGGTTCACCTTCTTCAGGTTCGCCTTCGACATCATCCGGTCCAATATCCTTGGCAACGATGAGGAACGCCATTGGATCGGTCTGGCGCGGTGCATGACCATAAGGATCGTTGCCATCAAAGGAAGTCAGTCGGACCGGCACTTCAGCGCGATCACCGCTGGTACGCGTAAAAGAGAGCAGCAGCAGTTCCGCTTCGCTGCTGATGGCGATAGGATCGGTGCCTGTTACGGCAACGGTTACCTGGCCATATTCATTGTCGTCACCACCGATTGCATAATCGAACGCAAGCAGGTAGTCGCCGCCAGCAAGACTGCTACCCAAGGCGACATTCTCTAATTGCACTTGCGTTGCATCATAAGACGCGGTTAGAGAGAAACTGGTCAATGGCGATGCATCCTTGATCATTACGGGCATATCCACGCTATCTCCCAAGGACAGGTAGGCGGGTTCAATCCAAACCGTAGGCTGGTCGCCGTCGGCCTTACCAGCCTCAACAAGTGCACCTGCTGCGGCGAAGGATACCTGCGCGAGCGCGTCGCTCTTGGCATCCTGCGGCGGATTCATAGGCAGGCCCTCAAGATAACGCAGAATTAACGTGCTATCCTGCGGCGTAACCCTGGCATCCAGATTGATATCCCATGCCTTGATATAGCATTCATTGGTCTGCACCTTGCGCGCAATGAAGTCCAGGATATAGTAGACATCGTCAATGGTAACTTCACCACTAATATCAACGTCACCGTGCATGCAGCCATCCGTGACGTCCTTGCAGTAGTACCCGTCTTCCAAATCGACTTCAAGGGGTTCGCCCCAGGGGTCGTCAAACAACACGACACCGTTGATCCAACTGCCGTCATCTGGAACCATATGCAGCAGACCGCAGCCTTCTTCCAGTGCATTCGGCGTCATGTAGATATTGAACAACTCGCCCTGGCCATATAGACTACGTCCCTCAACATCGGCTGCAGCGATGAACAACTGATGGGGCAGATCACCTTCACCATGGACTAAATTGGGGCTAACCCTCATACCCGCCGTAAGTCCCGTGGTTTCCACTCGGAGATTTTCATCATTGATGAGCAGGCGGCTGGTCAGTTCACCTACAATCAGCATACTGGTCGCATCCACATCGTACACGCAACGGCTTGCCACCGGGATGCGCACCAGGTTATCTTCCGCAACCGAACCGGGCTCCTGCTCCCAAAGGAACAGGCCTCGCTGATTAACATCCGGGAAAAACACCGTCAGCCACTGGCCCTTCACCGGCGGATTGCTCGGTTCGGACAGGTCGCTGGGCATATACAAGTTGCTGATAGCCTGCACCTGGTAAATGTAGTAGACACCCTTAGTCACTTCGCTGTCAACGTATTCCAGACCGGTGATCAAATCGGTGTAGAGGTCATCGGACGTACCGTTCACCTTGACCGGTTCGCCAAGGGTTGTGAAGCCGCCTGATACCTCGGTACGATAGAGGTTGTAGCCAAGGAGATCATATTCGGGGCTGGCAGGCCAGTCCACGTAAATGCTCTTCGGACTGCCTACTGCATTGGGACGGTACGGCGTGGAGATGCTGTGGGGCGTCAGTTCAATGTACAGATCGGATTCGGTTTCAATCGTGTCTGGTGCATTGTCATTCGGCAGCACCGTGTCGTTATAACCGTCCTTGGAAACAAGCACGCCAAAAGGTCCTTCGCTGGGCAGGTCGGTCGCTTCAAAGCGTCCATTGGCATCAGTAGCGACGGTGACAAGCAGTTCGCCGCCATCTGCGCCGCTAATAACAACCGTGGCGCCTTCAACAGCAGTACGATTGAAACTATTCACCACCGTGCCGCTCACTGCGCCCGGAACCGGCTCTTCAACCCGCTCCAGCACTTCAACCGTGCGCACCAGTTCCGTGCTGTTGCCGGAACTGTCGCTTACAGTGTAAAGCAATTCGTAAGTGCCTGCGGTGGTGTTATCCACAGTACCTGCAACCGTAACTACTGTGCTCAGGTCGCCTTCGCAGACGTCCGTGGCAATTGCGCCCGGCTCTGTGAACAGTGCGCCATATTCCAGCGTCATCGGGTTGTCGCCCAGCAGTTCAAGCACAGGCGCTTCCGCATCGATCACAGTCACAACGCGTTGGGCAGTATTGCCCCAATTGCCGGAACCGTCAACAGCATTGTAATTGACGACATAAATGCCAGCCAAGTCTGGATTGACCTCATCGCCACCGATTTCGATGGCATCGGTCAGGTCACCTTCACAGGAATCCAGCGCCGTAGCGCCCAGTTCCTCGTAGGTGCCTTTACAGTCAATAACCGTCTGCGTTTCGCCCAGCATGGTGATTACCGGTCCGGCATTATCCACTACCGTAACCGTACGCACCAGTTCAACGGCTGGGTTCAGGGACGCATCCATAACGTTATAGGTTACAGTGTACGCACCGGCTACTGCTGTGTCCACGGTGCTCTCAACATTAATTTCAGCGGTTAGATCGCCACTGCAGGTATCACTGGCGGTGGCACCAGCATCCATATAGTCTTCACCGCACTCTATGGTAACCGCCGCATCGCCGACCAACATCAGTTCGGGAGCGATAGTGTCTACCACGTTGATTGTGCGAGTTGTGGATTCTGCCGAATTATCATTGCTGTCCATGACATCATACTGGATGTAATGCGCTCCAGGCTCAAGGGTATTCACCGTGCCCGTGGCAATGATGGCAGCCGTCACATCTCCATCGCAAACATCCAGTGCGGTTGCGCCAGCATCCAAGTATTCGTCGCCACATTCGATTGTAACGACATCGTCGCCAACCAATGCAATGACCGGCGTGGTTTCATCAATCACCGCAACCGTGCGCGTAACGGCTTCGGCAGCGTTGCCAGCATCGTCCACAGCAGTATAGACCACTTCGTAGTTCCCCACAACTGCCGTGTCGACAGTGCCTTCAGCACTAACTTCTACGATTACAGTGCCGCAACTGTCGGTCGCTGTTGCACCTGGTTCTACATAAGCGCCACCACATTCTACAAACATTGGATCGTCGCCGTTGAGGACAATGATCGGCAGTTCGGCCTGTGCGTTGCCCTGGTCTGTACCCGAGAGGGGGGACACCATTGGGTTAGCGCTCAAGTCTTGAACAGCAGTATCTACCGTAATGGTGATATTGCCGCCGTCAAGCATCTGGCCGGGGCAAACCCACGCCAACTCATAGATGGCATCAGTGCCAGTCACACTGTCTGGATTGGCACTAAGGGAACCTGCGCCCGAACCGGAGAGTATATAGTTCGCTACATCGGAAACGCCAGCGCCCATGTTTTCACTAAATATTACCTGCACCGTATAGCCATTAAGAACCGTTACGGATTCTAGGTAAGGATTGGTGTCATCAACCACGCTTACGATACGGGAAATCTCCGCTGCTGCGTTGGCGGCGGCATCGGACACATTATAGGTGATGACATACTCACCGATGGTGGTGGTGTCCACAGTGTCTCCGCCTACGACAATCTCGGCAGTCAAGTCGCCATTACAGGCATCAAGGGCAGTAGCCCCGGCATCTGCATAGGCGCCATCAAGGCTTATCGTTACCTCGGGCTCGCCAAGCAGCGTAATCACTGGCGCTGTGGTATCCACCACATTTACGGTACGGACCACCGGTACAGCAGCAATATCAACACCATCGAGTACATTATAGGTAACCGTGTATGCGCCAATGGTCAGCGGGTCAACAAGATTGTCATCAACAATGGCGCCGGTCAGATCACCGCTGCAAAGGTCGCTGGTTGTTGCACCTGCGTCCACATAATCATCACCGCATTCCACGGTAACAACAGCATCGCCAAGAAGGGTAATTACCGGCGCTACCGTGTCAACCACCTCCACCGT